>NZ_JBFAAX010000228.1:0-8860 GCF_040639995.1 Actinosynnema sp. NPDC023658
GCTGCGGCGCGTGCCTGGCCAGGGCGCGGCCGACCTCGTCGTCACGCGGTGCGGGCGGGTGGACCAGCACGCCGAGCAGGTCGCGCGGGTCGAGCGCGGACAGCACGACCGCGCGGTCGTAGGCGGCGGGCAGGGACGGCCAGTGGAACGCCGCCACCGCGCGCACGGCCTCGGCGGCCTCCGGTGACGGCGGCGGCACGGCGGGCCGGGCCACCATCCCGTCGTAGGTCCAGACGGCGTGCCGCACGTCGTCGACCGGCCGCCTCAGGTCGGGGTCCGGCGCGGTCTCCGCGGTCACGGTGGCCAGCGGGAACGCCGATCGCAACGCCAGCAGGGCGCTCGGCGGTTCGAGGGCGGACAGCGTGACGCGGAACGCGGCGTCCGGCGACGGCTCGTGCTGCTCCAGCACGTCGAGCAGCACGTTGACCACGGCCTCGGTCGGGTCGGGCACCCGGCCCAGCCACGAACGACCCCGGCTGCGCCGGGCGAGCACGTCGGCGGCGTAGGTGTGCTCGGGCCGGTCGCGCAGGCGGCCGGCGAGCGCCACGAGGTGCCGCACGTCGTCGTCCAGGACGTGCCGCAGGCCCAGGGCGGTGGCGAGGGCCTTCGGGTGCTCGGGGTCGGCGTCGGCCGCGCGCAGCGCCCACTCCACGCCCTCGGCCGGGCGGCCCACCGCCTCCAGCAGATCAGCGATGTCGAGGAACAGGTCGTGGTCCTCGGGGGTGCGGGCGGCTTCGCGCTGCCACGCGGCGAGCGCGTCGTCGTGGCGGCCCGCGGTGCGCAGCGCGTACCCCTTCACCACGGCCGCCTCGTGGGTCGGCTCGACGTCGAACGACCGCTGCGCCCACGTGATCGCCTCGTCGAACGCGCCGAGCCGGCGTGCCAGCGTCGAGCCGCACCACAGCAGCATCGCGTGGTCGGGGTGGCGGGCGACGCAGCCGCGCAGCAGGGCGAGCGCGGGCAGCAGCGGCGGGCGTTCGCGCTCCTCGACCGGGTCGGGCAGCGGTTGCGCGAAGCGGGCCGCGGCGATCGCGGCGGCGTCGGGACCGAGCAGGTCCGGGAGGTCCGCGCGGTGCAGCCAGGCGACGTCCAGCCAGGGGCGGTGCGGTTCGTGGGAGGCGACGGCGAACAGCTCCTGGACGGCCTCGTCCCAGCGTCCGGCCATCGCGCACAGGTGGGCGTGCGCGGCCAGCGTGCCGATGAACGTCCGCTCCGGCTCGGGTCCGAAGTGCCGCAAGGCCTGCTCCGGCCCGCCCGCGCGGGCGACGAGCTCCGTGAGCGCCTCGTGGGCGTCGGGCAGCCGCGGGTCGGCCGCCAGCGCGTCGGCGAGGTGGCGCGCGGAGTGGTCCAGGTCGCCGTCCGCCATGATCAGCCGGGCGACCGCGACCTCCCCCTCGGCGTCGAGCCGCTCGTCCGCGCAGTGCTCGGGTCCGTCGTGTGCCATGCGCCCCCTCCGGTCGAGCCGAATCGTAACGGAGTGGATCAGCAGGTCAGGCGTGTTCCGGACGCCGGTGACCACTGACTCCATTGTGGAACGATGTTTTTTCCTGCGGGTGAACCAACTCCGCCGGACGGGTGATGTTCACGCCCTCGCCGTCTCCGTGCGTAACACCATTCCGCCGTGTCCGCGATGTCCGGTCGACTGCTGCGCCCGGGGCGACCCGGGCGCGGGCGAGGAGGACGGAACGGATGTTCAGCCGCAAAGCGCACCGGATCACCGAGCTGGAGCAGGTGGTCGCCGGGCTCCAAGCGCAACTCGGGCAGGCCAACGGCCACCTCGCCGCGATCGGTGGGCTGGAGCACGCGGAGGTCCGCGCGCAGGTCGAGCTGATGCGCGCCGAGACCGCCCGGATCGGGCAGTCGCACGTCCTCGAACGGCAACGCCACCAGTCCGAGCTGGCCGCGGCACGGGCGGCGGTGCACGCGCAGCTGGACGAGGTCCGGCGGCAGGTCGCGCAGGCGCACCGGGAGCTCGTCCCGATCACGGACGAGCTGGTCTTCCAGCAGGCCGGTGTCTTCCGCTACCACCACCCGCTGGAGAACGCCGAGGCGTACGAGGCCCGGTTGGCGCAGGTCAACACCGCGATGAAGCAGATGATCAAGGACAGGCAGGCGGTCGAGGCCGACTCGAACTTCACGTTCAACGGTTCCCGGGTCGAGGGCGCCAGGATGGTGAACGACTGGTGCAAGGTGATGCTGCGCGCCTACAACGCCGAAGCCGAGAACTGCCTGCGGGTGATGAAGGCCGGTTCGGTGCAGACCGCGAAGACCCGGTTGGACCGGACCGCGGAAGCCATCGGCAAGCTGGGTCGGATGCTGAACATCCGCATCGCGCGCCGCTACCAGGACCTGCGCCGGCAGGAGTTGGAGCTGACCGCCGACTACCTCCGGAAGAAGCAGGAGGAGAAGGAGGCGGAACGAGCCGCGCGGGCACGGTTGCGCGAGGAGGCCAAGGCGCAGGCCGAGTTCCGCCGGGAGATCGAGAAGCTGGACAAGGAGCGCAACCACCTCGTCAACGTCCGGCAGGCGCTGCTCGACAAGGGGGACGAGGCGGCCGCGCGGAAGATCCAGGTGGAGCTGGACGACGTCGACGCCGGCTTGCAGGGCTTGCGCGACCGCGAAGCCAACATCCGCGCCGGCTACGTGTACGTGATCAGCAACGTCGGCGCGCTGGGTGCGAACATGGTCAAGATCGGGCTGACGCGTCGGCTGAAGCCCGAGGAACGCGTGCTCGAACTCGGAGACGCCTCCGTGCCGTTCAGGTACGACACGCACATCATCTTCTTCTCGCACGACGCCGTGACGCTGGAATCGGCGCTGCACCGGGAGCTGTCCGACCGCCGGGTGAACAAGGTGAACACGCGGCGCGAGTTCTTCCACGCGACTCCCGGAGAAGTGCTCGAGCTGCTGAAGAAGCACGCGGGGGAGGTGCTGGAGTACGTCGTCGAACCGGAGGCCCTCGAGTACCGGCAGAGCGGTGAGCGCCCGGACGGTGCTCCTGCGCTGCCCGTGCCCCTGGCCGTGGCTGGTTGAGCCGTCCCGTTCCGAACCCAGGAGGCGCAGTGGTCGCAGGCTATGCGGTGGTCGACGTGGAGACCACCGGGCTCCACCCCGGCTGGCACCACCGGGTCGTCGAGGTCGCGGTGGTGACGGTGGACCGGGACGGTCGGGTGACGGACGAGTGGTGCACGCTGGTCAACCCCGGGCGGGACATGGGGCCGCAGCACGTGCACGGCATCACGGCCGCCGAGGCGCGGCAGGCGCCGGCGTTCGACGAGATCGCCGGTGACCTCGGGGCCCGGCTCGCCGGCAACGTGGTGGTCGGCCACAACGTGTCCTTCGACCTGCGGTTCCTGGCGGCGGAGTTCTCCCGGGCCGGGCTGGACGTCCCGCTGGCACCCGACTCGGGCCTGTGCACGATGAAGCTCGCGCACCGGTACCTGACCACCGCGACGCGGTCGTTGGCGCTGTGCTGCGAGGCGGCCGGCGTCGACGCGGGGCAGGCGCACTCGGCCCTGCACGACGCCCACGCCGCCGCGGGTCTGCTCGGCTTCTACCTGAGCCGGGCGGGCACGCCGGAGCCCTGGCGCGACCGGCTCGACGACGCCGAACGCCTGCCGTGGCCGGTGCTCCCGCCGATCACGGGCCGGGTGATGCCCCGGCTGGGCACGTACCCGCAGCCCGCGCACTTCCTGGCCCGCCTGGTCGACGGCCTGCCGAGCGTGCCCCACCCGCCGCGCGCGGACGAGTACCTGTCGGTGCTCGACGGCGCGCTGCTGGACCGGCACCTGTCCGCGGCCGAGCAGGCCGAGCTGGTGGGCGTCGCCGGGGTGCTCGGGCTGGGCCGCGCCGACGTCGAGCGGCTGCACCGGCACTACCTCGTCGCGCTGGCGCGGCGGGCGTGGTCGGACGACGTCGTCACGGCGGAGGAGGAAGCGGACCTGCGGCTCGTGTCCGTCCTCTTGGGACTGGCCGAACCGGACGCCGACCACGCCCTGTCAGCGGCTCGCGCGGAGGGAACCGTTCCGGGAGAACGGGAGTGGGACGACTTCCGGCTCGTCGCCGGTGACGCGGTCGTCTTCACCGGGCAGATGGGCCTGCCCCGCGAGGTGTGGGAGGACCGCGCCGCCGGGGCGGGCCTGGCCGTGCACGGCGCGGTGACGAAGAAGACGCGCCTGGTCGTCGCGGCGGATCCGGATTCGTTGTCCGGCAAGGCGAAGAAAGCCGGCCGGTACGGCATCCCGATCGTCACCGAGGAGGCGTTCGGGCGCCTGCTCGGCGCGCTTCGGACGCAGGACGCATGACGGTCGCGGGGCGCGCGCCGGCGCGCACCCGCCGTGTCGCACCGCACACTAACGGTCACCCCGCGCCCGAATGCGGTGGCGGTGGCGGCACCACGACGTGTACGGTGGTCGTCATCGGGGCATCTTCTTCCTGTCCCCGAACACCCCGCGCCGTGTGATCTCCGGTCCGGCATCGCCGACCGTGAGCGCGCACAGGACGCAGAGAAGGCCGAAACCACATGTCGATCACGTACAACGAGCTCTTCAGTCACCCGGACACGGACCGCCCGGAGGACGTCAGCGCCCCGCGCCGCGCCGAGCAGCGGTCCTACACCGACCTGTTCCACGAGCCGGTCGACGTGCCGGCGCAGAGCACCGGCTCCGCCTGATCGGAGCAGGAGGCCCCCGGTGTCGTCCGCACACCGAGGACCTCCCCGCGCGCGTCAGGCGCTCACCCCGCCGCCGGGGTCACTCCGCGCGCCACAGCGCGGGCACGTTCGGCGGCTCCCAGCCGGGCTGGGCCTGGTGCCCCTGCAAGCACACGTACCCGACGCCGTTGTAGGTGACGACCGCGCCCGCCGCGTAGTTCGTGCCCACGGCCCACGTGCCGCCGCCCGGTGATGACGGGGTGGTGGTGGTCGTAGTCGTGGACGTCGGCCGCGTGGTGGTGGTCTGCGGCACGTTCAGCACGAAGTCGAACTTCGCCGCACGGCCGCTGCCCGCGTTCTGCACGTCCATCAGCAACCGCGGGTCGAAGATGGTGTCGGTGTTGTTGCGCGGCTCGCCCGGGAAGTACAGCTGGGTGGTGAGCACCGGCCGTCCGGGCGCCTGGAGCTTCACGTGGATGTGCCGCGTGCGACCGGGGTAGAGGCCCGGCACGATCGTGCTCAGCGTGAACGAGCCGTCGGGGTTCGTGAACTGGTGGCCGCGGAACTTGAAGCCGGTGTTGTCGTACACGCCGTTGACGTCGGCCTGCCAGAAGTCCATCAGCACGTTGCCGAGCGGCAGGCACGCGAGGCCGAACACGTACCCGGTGACGGTCAGCCTGGTGCCGGGCGTGCTCGCGTCGACCAGCGACGTCCGCAGCGGCGAGTTCGGCTTGAAGTACGGGCCCTCGGTCTGCGGCGGGGTCGGGTCGTCGCCGTCGTCGCACGCCGGCGTCAACTCCACCGGGTCGCCGTTCGCGCCGACCGTGCGGGCCAGCGCGGGCACGCCCATCATGGCCACGGGCAGCGCGACCCCCGCGGCGAACGCGGCGCGCAGCACCGTCTTGCGGCTGAGGTGACGGCTGTCCGCCTCGTCTCCGAGTGGTTCCTCGGTCGTGCCGCGGTCGCCGTCGGTGGATGCGTCCATGACTGCTCCTTTGAGCCGGCCCCTCGTGGGGGCCGCGGTCGGGGATCAACCACGAACCTACGGACGGGGTCGGGGCGCGGACGATGGACTCGCACCGCCGTTCGTGGTGATCCTCGCGGTCGCCGTTGCGCCTCACGACCGCTGTGAACGCCTCAGTCGGCCGGAGCGCCGTCCGCACGTCGGAACGCGCCGGGGCTGACGCCGGTCTCGCGGCGGAAGAAGCGGCAGAAGTAGGCGGGGTCGGGGAAACCGACCCGGTTCGCCACCTGCCGCACGCTCAGGTCGGTCTTCACCAGCAGGCGTTGCGCCTCGTGCGTGCGCGCCTGGCGGATGAGCTGCGACGGCGTCCGCCCGGTGGCCGCCTTCACCGCCTCGGTCAGGTAGCCGGGGGTGACGCCGATCCGCTCCGCGTACGCGCGCACCGACCACAGCCGGTGGTCCGTGCGGACGGACAGCCGGACGAACTCCTCCGCCACCGCGCCGGGACGGGCCGGAGGCGCGGCCGGTGTCGCGGGCAGCCGGGCCGCGCGCACGACGAGCACGTGCAGCAACGCCCGCAGCACCGTCCCCACGCCCGGTTCGCCGCGCCGGTACTCGTCGTGCAGCTCGGTGATCACCCGGTCGACGCGGGCGTGCGCCTGCTCGTCCAGCGTCAGCCACGGCCGCCCGCCCAACCGGCGCAGCACCTCGCGGTCGGCGGGGTGGTCGAGCAGGAAGTCGTCGGTGAACAGCAGCACCGACCCCTGGAGGTCGCGCGCGTCGTCCCAGTGGTGCACCTGACCGGGCGCGATCACGCACAGGTGCGGCGGGCGCAGCTCCCAGCGGGCCAGGTCGACGACGTGCGCGCCGGTGCCGCCGGTGACGTGCACGATCTCGTGGAACGTGTGCCGGTGCGGGAACGACGCGCGCGACATCGGCCCGATCGTGTCGAACGTGCCGACCGCGAACGGCAGCGCGTCGGGCACCGGCACCTCCAGCCGGTGCACCGGCAGCTCGCCCTCGCGTGGCGCCTGGCTGGGCGTTCCCGGTAACACGGTGGTGCCGCGCATCGTCCCGATCCCCTCTCCGGTGAAGGTCCAGACCAATTTCGGTGGGACCACCATGGCACGCACGGGGGCGCGAGGGGAACCGGCGCAGGTCGGCCGTCGGGTCAGCCCGGGTACAGGCCTGGTCCGACCGGTGCGGGCCGGGGCACCGCGCCGCGCGGCGGGTCCTCCGGTCCCGGCCGCCCGCCCAGCAGCACGCTGGTCAGCGAGGCGCGTTCGTCGACCATGGCGCGGGTGACGTCGGCCAGCTCGTCACCGATCACCGGGGTGCCCGTCCCGTCGGCGCGCACCGCGTTGAGCACCGCCCGCCGCAGCAGCTCCTTGATGAACGACGCCGTGACGCCCTCGGTCGCCTCGACCACCGGCCCCAGGTCGGCGCGCAGGTCCACACCGCGCCCGTAGAGGCGCAGCAGCCGCAACCGCCCCTCCGCGTCCGGCCGCGGCACCTCGACCGCCAGGTCGATCCGCCCCGGCCGGTCGGCCAGCGCCCGTTCCAGCTCGTCGGCGCGGTTCGTGGTCAGGACGAACGTGACGTCGGCGTCCGCGCCCACCCCGTCCATGGCGTCGAGCAGCGTGAACAGCAGCGGGTTCGTCGGGCCGGCCGCGAAGCCGCGGTCCATGGCCACCAGGTCGACGTCCTCCACCACGACCACCGACGGCTGCAACCGCCGCGCCAACGCCGCCGCCTGGCCGATCAACCGGATCGCCTGGCCGGTCAGCAGGATCACCGTGCTGCCCGGCAGCCGGCTCATCAGGTACCGGACGGTGTGCGTCTTGCCGGTGCCGGGCGGGCCGTGCAGCAGCAGGCCGCGCTTGAGGTGCTGACCGGCCGCGAGCAGCCGTTCCGAGTGCTCCGCGATGCCGATCACGTGCTCCTCGATCAGGTCGAGCACGCCGTCGGGCAGCACCACGTCGGCGGCCTCCAGCGCGGGCCGCGGCAGGAACGACACCAGCTCGTTCCCGCGGTGCTCGCTCACCGCGAACGACAGCACCTGCCCGCGGAACGCGTCGTGCTCCCGCATCAACCGCTCGACCGCGCCACCGACGGCCCGCGCCGCCGCCCGGTCGGCCGCGAGCACCTCCAGGCGGCACACCGGCGGCCCGAAGTCGTTGGGGCCGCGCACGCCGATCAGCACCGGGGTGCCGTCGGGCGCCGTCGTCGGCACGAGGCCGAGCTGGACGACCTCGACGCTGTCCTCCGGCCCCACCGCCGCGGTCGCGTAGTCGGCCGCGGTGAGCTCGTACCCCAGGCCCTGCCGGGCCGAGAGGAGCATCCCCATGACGTCCTCGTGCCCGCGGTGCTGGCCGCCGACCCCGAACCACTCGGCGTCCGGCGTGTGCTCCGCTAGGTACGCGTCGATGCCGCGCTGCAGGTTGACGTGCTCCCACACCTCGAACTTCGTGGCGACCGACAACGCCTGCGGCAGCTCGCACCCCAGGTGGTCGCGCACGCGTGCGAGCAACGCCCGCCCCCCGCCGTCCTGCTCGACGAGGTTCGCGGCGACCTGCATGAGCCGCTTCAAGCTGCCGGCGAGCGCCTTCGCCTCGTCCCCGGAAAGTTCCCCCACGACCACCACCCCCGCCGCCATCATCACGCATCGGAGTCGCGTTGTCGTGGAGTTGACCCCTTGTCCCGGATCCGCGGGATTTCCACCCATCGTGTCTGGCACGGTGGCGCGGTGCGAGTTGCGGACGATGCGGGCGCCGAGCTGAACGCCACGTTCTCGGTGGAACCGGACGAGGGGCGCCTGGCGGTGGTGCTGGAGAGCTCCGGAGGTCGGACGGCCGGCGGTGGCCGCGCCCGCAACTCCGACTACCGGCCGGCGCTGGAGGTGCTGCTGAGCAGGCTGGTGGACCTGCACGCGGTGCTGGTCGACGCGGTGGTGGACTCGCGCAACGTCCGCCACCTGACCGCGGAGGAGCGGCGGGTCCTGCGGGGCCCGGTGCGGCTGGACCGGCGGGTCGACGTCGTCGACCTGCGGCACCGGCTCACCAGCGGCCAGGGGCGCATCGGGCAGCCGGAGGGCGCGCTGAAGCCGGGCAACAACAGCAAGCGGCTCCGGCTGCTGCTCGACGTGCCGGGGTACCGGGTGGCGGACGCGCGGCGGGAGATCGGACGATCACACGGCTGAACTCCACTCACGCCGTGGCCTCTCGCCGTGGCGGGCCTCGTCGGCG
>NZ_JBFAAX010000229.1:0-8823 GCF_040639995.1 Actinosynnema sp. NPDC023658
CTCGCACCCGGTCGCCCACTCGCACCCGGCCGCCTCGAACCCGCGCTGCCCCCAGCCGCCGAGCCGAACGCCGAACCGCCGAGCCGGCCACCACCTCGCCCGCGCGCTCGCGTGCCCAGCCGCCGAGCCGGACCGCGAACCCAGGCGGAACGCCTGACCGGACCCCGATCCGCCTGCCCCGACCCGCCTGCCCCGACCCGCCTGCCCGGACCTGCCTGCCCGGACCTGCCTGCCCGGACCTGCCTGCCCGGACCCGCCTGCCCCGAACGGCCGGCTCCGGATCGCCCGCCCCTACCCGCTGGCTCCAGATCGCCCGCCCCGGATCGGCCGCTTCGAACTGTCCCGCCCGTCCACGGCACCCGGCCCCCATCGGCTGACCTCCATCGGCCGGCCCTCAGGTGTGCGCCCGCCAGTGCCGCCCGCCGGTGTCCCTGCCCCTCGCCCCTCGCCCCTCGGCCCGCGAGCGCGGCGGCCGGGCGCGGCGTGGCGCGGTGGGGCTTGGCGTGGCGTGGGTCACAGGCCGGATGTCGGTAGGCCGGTGGGGTGAACGTGAGGTGGGGTGAACAGCGGGTGGGAGTCGCGGGGTTGGGCGTCAACTGTCAGCGGCGTCTGGCACGCTCGTACCCATGGGGACGCGAAAGGTACTAGCGGTGTTGGCTGCGCTCGCCCTGGTGGTGGCGGGTTGCACCGCGACACCCCCACCGCCCCTCGTGCCGTCGACGCCGGGGATGACGGTCGTCCCGAAGGAGAAGCAGAACGAGATCGTCGTCGGGATGGACGACATCAAGGGCGGCTACAACCCGCACACCCTGGCCGGGCAGAGCACCGTCACGACCGCGCTGGCCGCGCTGCTGCTGCCGTCGACCTTCCGGACCGACGCGGACGGCGGGGCGCGGCTCGACCTGGACCTCATGGTCAGCGCCGAGGTGACCAGCGCGGACCCGTACACGGTCACGTACACGATCCGCCGCGACGCCAGCTGGTCGGACTCGGCGCCGATCGCGGCCGAGGACTTCGTGTTCCTGTGGCAGCGGATGCGGCAGGAGCCGGGGGTCGTCGACCCCGCCGGGTACCGGCTGATCGACGACATCACCAGCCGCGAGGGCGGCAAGGTGGTCGAGGTCGTGTTCGCCAAGCCCTACCCCGGTTGGCGGAGCCTCTTCCGCGACCTCCTGCCCGCCCACCTGCTCAAAGACGCCCCCGGCGGGTGGAGCGCGGCCCTCGCGGACAGCTTCCCGGCCACCGCCGGGCCGTTCGCGGTCCGCTCGCTCGACCAGCCGCGCGGCGAGATCGTGCTGGAGCGCAGCGACCGGTTCTGGGAGGCGCCGCCCGCGCTCGACCGGGTGGTCCTGCGCCGCTCCAGCCAGCCCGACACGATCGAGGCGTTGAAGACCCGCGACGCGCAGGTCGCGCTCATCCGCGCGGACGCCATCGCGACCAAGGACATCGCGGAACTCGCCAGGACGGCGTCGCTCGCGAGCGTCGTGGTGCCGCGCCCGGAAGTCGTGCAGTTGCTCTTCCGGCCGGCCTCCGCGCGAATGCAGGACGTGCGCGTCCGGACGGCCGTGATGAACCTGCTCGACCGCGACGACCTGATCGCCGCGGGCGTCCGCAGCGGCCCGAGCGCGAACCTCCGCGCCGACGCCCAGGTGGTGCCGCCGAGCAGGCCCGGCTACGCCCCGACCATGCCCGCCAAGGCCGGTGACCCGGGCCAACTGCTCACCGAGGCGGGGTACACCCGGCCGGAGGGCGGGCAGTGGGGCCGGGACAACAAGCCGGTCGAGCTGACCATCGGCGCACCGGCCGGCGTCGAGCCGTACGAGACCATCGCGAACCGCGTCCAACGTCAACTGTCATTGTCCGGAATCGCTGCACGCGTCCTGACAACGCAGCCGAATCAGTTCTTCGGCCAAGATCTGTCGGATACCGCGACGTCCAATGACACGGTCGACATTGCGGTCGTGCCGCAGGTCGACACCGGCGATTCCGCGGCCGTTCTGGCTTCCACATTCGGCTGCCGGACGTCCCCCGAGGACGGCGGTACACCCATTCCGGCGAATCTGTCGGGTTTCTGCGACCAGGCGGTGCAGCCGGTGATCGACCAGGCCCTCAGCGGCGAGGTCCTGCTCGCCGACGCCCTGCGGACCATCGAACCGGTGCTGTGGCAGCAGGCCGTCTCGCTGCCGTTGTTCCAGGTAGCGGACTTGTTGGTGGTCCTGCCGGAGGCCGTCGGGGTCACCGCGGGCGCTCCGTTCGCCGGTCCGCTGAGCACCGCCCGGTCCTGGCGGCGTGAAGATCGTTGACCGTTGACGCGGACGTAACACTGGCTTCAAGATGCGTTCGTGGGGCAGTATTGACAGTATTCCGGTCGTCCGGTTAACGAACGCTCCCGCCCGGTAACGACGGAGTCGCATGCTGCGACCAACGTGTCACCCTTTGGTCACGATCGGCCGATGGGCAGTGACCGTGCCGCGCACTGCTTCTTATCGTGCTGCAACGGTGTGTCGGTTCGGGGCGCGTTTGGCACATCACGGTTATGGGTGGAAGTCGGCCCAAACGGTCGCTCCAACCCAGTGCTAGGAGGGCACGTGTCGATGAGGAGATCAAAGGCTGTCTCGGCGCTTGCGCTGTTGACCGGAGCCACGCTCGTGCTGAGCGCGTGCAGCGGCGGCGGCTCGGGCAACGGCGACCAAGGCGGGCCGCAGGACCTCGACCCAGGCGCGATCGGTGGTCAGGACGAGCTGCTGAAGCGTCCCAAGGTGGACGACATCGGTGAGATCGCGATCGCCGTGGAAGAAGGCTTCAGCAACTACAACAACAACATCGGCGCGACGAACAACTTCGCGAGCACCATCGCGCTGTCGAACGTGCAGCCCTCGCCCTACATCACCGACCTGGTGGACGGCAAGGTCGTGATCAAGGTCGACGGCGACCTGATGGAGTCCATCAAGGTCACGTCGAGCGACCCGCAGACGATCGAGTGGAAGGTCCAGAAGGCCGCCGTCTGGTCCGACGGCGAGCCGATCGACTGCGACGACTTCCACCTCAAGTGGCTGGCCGCGACGAGCAAGGCCACCGTCAAGGGTGACGACGGCACGGAAGCCTCGATCTTCGACTCGTCCGACACGGGCTACAAGGACATCGAGAAGCTCGAGTGCTCGAGCGACGGCAAGACCATCACCACCACGTTCTTCAAGGACAAGCCGTTCGCGGACTACCGCGCCCTGTTCTCGCAGCCGGGTAGCGACAGCCTGCTGCCGGCGCACATCCTGGAGCAGAAGACCGGCGTGGCGGACATCACCAAGGTGATGCCCTCGCAGAACGACGACACCGTCAAGAAGGTCGCGGAGTTCTACACGACCGGCTGGCGCGGCTTCGACGCGGCGGTCGCGCTGTCCGGCGGCCCGTACATCATCAAGTCGGCGGACCTCAAGGACCAGACGGTCCTGGAGCGCAACCCGAAGTGGTGGGGCAACCCCGGCGGTCCGTCCAAGGTCATCCTGAAGACGAACACCGACGCCCAGTCGGCCGCTCAGCAGCTGCAGAACAAGGAAGTCCAGGTCATCGCCCCGCAGGCGGACGCGGCCGTCGCGCAGCAGCTGCGCGGTGACAGCGCGTTCGAGGTCTTCGCGGCCGGTGGCCAGACCTACGAGCACGTCGACTTCAACATGGCGCTGCCGCTGTTCAAGCAGAACAAGGACCTGCGCACCGCGATCGCCCAGTGCTTCGACCGCGACGCGCTGGTCGAGAAGCTGGTCGCGGACGTCGACCCGAACGCCAAGCCGCTCGGCAGCCTGACGTTCATGCCGAACGAGGTCGGCTACGAGGACCACTACAGCGACACCGGCAAGGGTGACGTCGCGGCGGCCAAGAAGACCCTCGAGGACGGCGGCTGGAAGCAGGGCGCCGACGGCATCTACACCAAGGGCGAGTTCCGCGCGTCCTTCAAGCTGGGCCACAAGATCGTCCAGCGCCGTGCCGACACCGTGCGCGTCCTGCAGGACAAGTGCAAGCAGGCCGGCATCGAGATCGTCGACGACCAGGCTGCCGACTTCAACGACAAGCGCCTCCCGGCGAGCGAGTTCGAAGCCGCGCTGTTCGCGTGGGTCGGCCAGCCGCTGAAGGCCGGTGCGTACGGCAACTACGCCCAGAAGGACAAGGGCGGCTCGGCCAACTACAACAACTACGACTCCGCCGCGCTGACGGAGAAGTGGCAGGCCGCGAACGGTGAGCTCGACTACCAGAAGCGCATCACGATGATGAACGAAGCGGACAAGATCATGCGGGACGACCTGCACAGCGTCCCGCTGTTCCAGCTGACCGACTTCGCCGCGTCGAGCGCGGACATCGGCCCGATCTCGTACATCGGTGTCGGCGGCGGTGTCACCTGGAACCTCTACGCCTGGCAGAAGAAGTAAGCGACGCCTGGCTTTGAGTCCGGTTAGGTAAAGCAAGACCCAACCGCCGGGGGGCCGGTGCCACAAGCACCGGCCCCCCGGACGGTGTCCGCGTCCGGTAGGCTCCCACGCTTGCACGCGGGGGTGCCTAGGGAGACTAGAGACTCGTCATGTTCCGTTACATAATCCGGCGGTTGTTGATCTCGATTCCGCTGTTGATCGTCGCCTCATTCCTCTGCTTCGGTCTCGTCAACGCCATGGGTGACCCCCTGGGCGAGTGGAAGCTCCAGAAGCCCCGGACACCGGCGGAGATCTCTGCCGCTTACGAGCGGACGGGCTACAACAAGCCGTTCATGGAGCGCTACGTCGCCTGGGCCGGCGACTTCGTCACCGGCGACTGGGGCGAGTCCGTCGTGCCCGGCAACGCGGGCAAGCCCGTGAAGGACGAGCTGCTCCGGGCGTTCAGCGTGACGCTGCGGCTGATCATGGGCGCGGAGCTCATCGCGCTGGCGCTCGGCATCGCCGTCGGCGTCATCGGCGCGGTGAGACAGTACTCGGTATTCGACTACACGGCGACCGGAATATCGTTCGCGATGTTCTCGATGCCGTTGTTCTGCGTGGCCCTGGTGCTCAAGGCCGGTGGTATCCAGCTGAACAACTGGCTGGAATCCATAGGCGCCGACCGGTGGATCATCACGGCGGGTCCGCCGGGTGAGGGCTTCGGCGGCAGCTTCGGCCAGCAGTTGTTCCAGTACAGCGGCGCGTACATCCTGCCGACCATTTCGCTGGTCGTGATCCAGTTCGCGCTCTACAGCCGCTTCCAGCGCGCGTCGATGCTGGACACCCTGAACGCCGACTACGTGCGCACGGCGCAGGCGAAGGGCATTTCCGAGGCGCGGTCGATCTTCCGGCACGCGTTCCGCAACGCCCTCATCCCGATCATCACCGTGTCCTCGCTGAACATCGGCGCCGGTTTCGGCGGCGCGGTGATCACCGAGACGGTCTTCAGCTGGTCCGGCATGGGCAAGTTCATCGTCGAGGCCATCACGAAGATCGAGCCCTACCAGGTGCTCGGCTTCATGATGGTGACGGCCGTGTTCATCATCGTGTTCAACCTGATCGCGGACATCCTGTACGCCTTCCTGGACCCGAGGATTCGCCTTGACTGAGATCGGTTCCCCCGTGGCCGCGGCGCCGTCGCCGGGCCCGACCGAGGCGAGTCAGTTCGACACGACCTCGGCGCGCAAGCAGTGGCAGGTCATCCTGCGCCGGTTCACCCGCCACAAGGCCGCGCTGTTCGGCCTGGTGCTGTTCGTGGTGCTGGTGCTGTTCGCCTTCCTCGGCGGCGTGTTCTGGAAGTACTCGTACACGGACCTGGGCTTCAAGCGGTACCTGCCGCCCAGCGGCGACCACCCGTTCGGCACGGACCGGCTCGGCGGCGACATGGTCGCGCTGATCATCCGCGGCATCCAGTTCTCGCTCCAGATCGCGATCGTGGTGGCGGTGCTGTCCACCGTCATCGGCGTGGTGCTGGGCGCGGTGGCCGGGTACCTGAAGGGCTGGGTCGACACCCTGATCAGCCGGTTCATCGACCTGCTGCTGGTCATCCCCAGCCTGATCATCGCGGCCGTGCTGGTCCGCAACAGCTTCGTGGTGGAGGTGGCGGGCGCCGCCGGCGGCAGCAACTGGCTGATCGTGGCGCTCTACCTGGGCCTCATCGGCTGGCTGTCGATCGCCCGGGTGATCCGCGGCATGGTGCTGTCGCTGCGGGAGAAGGAGTTCGTGGAGGCCGCCCGCGCGCTGGGCGCGTCCACGTTCCGCATCGTGTTCCGGCACATCCTGCCCAACACCGTGGACGTGATCATCGTCAACGCGACGCTGGCCATCGCGCAGGCGGTGCTGCTGGAGGCCGCGCTGTCGTTCATCGGCCTGGGCGTGCAGAGCCCGGACACTTCGCTGGGCCTGATGATCAGCCTGAACAAGAACGAGCTGACGCTGCACCCGTGGCTGTTCTTCACCCCGTTCGTGTTCATCGTGCTGATCTCGCTCGCGGTGAACTTCATCGGTGACGGTCTTCGGGACGCCTTCGACCCGCGGCAGAAGAGGGTGAAGGCATGAGTGAGGTGGACCTGATGAACGCTCCCGAGTCCTCGGCCTGGGACAACGCGGCCGGCGGCGAGAAGCTGCTCAGGGTCGAGAACCTGTCGGTCGACTTCCCGACCGACGACGGCACCGTGCACGCCGTGCGGGACGTGTCGTTCACCCTGGGGCCCGGCGAGGTGCTGGGCATCGTCGGTGAGTCGGGCTCGGGCAAGTCGGTGTCGTCGATGGCGATCATGGGTCTGCTGCCCAAGACCGCGAAGATCGGCGGCTCGATCAAGTTCAAGGACCGCGAGCTCGTGGGCCTGAACTACAAGCAGATGCAGCCGGTGCGCGGCAACGGCGTCTCGATGATCTTCCAGGACCCGATGACGTCGCTGAACCCGGTGTACACGGTGGGCTGGCAGCTCGCCGAGGCGCACCAGGCGCACCACGACGTGTCGAAGAAGGCCGCCTGGGCCAAGGCCGTCGAGGTGCTGGAGCTCGTGGGCATCCCGCAGCCGGACCGCCGCGCCGCGCAGTACCCGCACGAGTTCTCCGGCGGCATGCGGCAGCGCGCGATGATCGCGATGGCGATCATCAACGACCCGGACGTGATCATCGCGGACGAGCCGACCACGGCGCTCGACGTGACCGTGCAGGCGCAGATCCTGGACACGCTGCTGCGCATCCGGGACGAGACGAGCGCCGGGATCATGGTCATCACGCACGACCTGGGCGTGGTGGCGGGCATGGTGGACCGCGTGCAGGTCATGTACGGCGGCACGGTCGTCGAGCAGGGCACCGTGGACGAGGTCTTCGAGGCGCAGCGGATGCCGTACACGGTGGGTCTGCTGGGCTCGATCCCGAACCCGAACATGCTGGGCAAGCGGCTCACGCCGATCAAGGGCGCCCCGCCCTCGCTGATGAACCTGCCGCACGGCTGCTCGTTCTCGCCCCGGTGCCCGCTGGCGATCGACGAGTGCCGCGAGACCGAACCGCTGCTGCTGGAGACCGACCGGCCCGGCCACTTCGCGCGGTGCCACCGCTCCGCGCACCTGGCCACCATCGAGAACCCGCAGCGGCTGTTCGCGCACGACGAGATCGGCACGGTGGAGAACCCCGCGTCGCTGACCGCGGCGAACCCGGACATCCCGGTGGCCGAGGCCGTCGACGTGGTCGAAGCGCGGCTGCACGAAGAGGAGAAGCCGACCTCATGACCTCGACAGAAACCAACCCCCAGGCCGGTGGCCTCGCGTCGGGCGGACGTCCGGGCGAGACCCCGCTGCTGGAGGTCAAGGACCTGGTCAAGTCGTTCCCGGTGCGCGGCGGCGGCATCATCCCGCGCACCGTGGGGCAGGTCCAAGCGGTGTCCGGCGTCAGCTTCGACCTGTACCCGGGCGAGACGCTGGGCCTGGTCGGTGAGTCCGGTTGCGGCAAGTCGACCACCGGTCGGGCCATCCTGCAGCTGCACAAGCCCACGTCGGGCTCGGTGAAGTTCCGGGGTCGCGAGCTGACCACGCTGCGCGGCAAGGGCCTGCGGGGCGTGCGCCGGGACATGCAGATCGTGTTCCAGGACCCGTACGCGTCGCTGAACCCCCGCTGGCAGATCAACGAGCTGATCTCCGAGCCGTTCAAGATCCACGGCATGCCCGAGGGCACCGGCAAGGATGTGCAGGCGCGGGTCAACGAGCTCATGGAGCTGGTCGGCCTGAACCCGGAGCACCGCAACCGGTACGCGCACGAGTTCTCCGGCGGCCAGCGCCAGCGCATCGGCATCGCCCGCGCGCTCGCGCTCAACCCGAAGCTCGTGGTGCTGGACGAGCCGGTGTCCGCGCTGGACGTGTCGGTGCAGGCGGGCGTGGTGAACCTGCTGGAGGAGCTGCAGGAGCGCCTGGGCCTGGCGTACCTGTTCGTGGCGCACGACCTGTCGGTCGTCCGGCACATCTCCGACCGGGTCGCGGTGATGTACCTCGGCAAGATCGTCGAGATCGGGGACCGGGAGGACATCTACGCCCGGCCCATGCACCCGTACACGCAGGCGCTGCTGTCGGCGGTGCCGGTGCCGAACCCGAAGGTGGAGCGCCGGCGTCAGCGGATCGTGCTCACCGGTGACGTTCCGTCGCCGGTGAACCCGCCGTCGGGCTGCCGCTTCCGCACCCGGTGCTGGAAGGCGCAGGACATCTGCGCCGTCGAGGAGCCGGCGCTGGTGCAGCGCGGCGACGGCTCGGGCACGTTCTCCGCGTGCCACTTCGCCGAGGTCGTCCCCGCCCTCGTCGGCTGAGCCCACGGCCCCTGCTCCGCGGGCGGCGGCCCGGTCGACGCGACCTCGCCGCCCGCCGCGGAG
>NZ_JBFAAX010000230.1:0-8806 GCF_040639995.1 Actinosynnema sp. NPDC023658
TGCCCGGCGTGGCCGAACCCGCCCTCCAGGAGGGCCGCCACGTCGCCCGGGTCATCAAGGCCCGGCTGTCCGGCGAACCCGGGCCCGGCCCGTTCCGCTACCTCGACCTGGGCACGATGGCCACCATCTCCCCCGGCGACGCGGTCGCGGACGTCCGGGGCCTGCACCTGCGCGGGCTGGTGGGCAAGGTGGCGTGGGCCGTCGTCCACCTGGCGTTCCTCGTCGGCTGGCGCAACCGGGCCGCCGTGCTGGCCGGTTGGGTGTGGCTGATCGCGACCCGTCGCCGTCCCCAGCAGATCATCCTCGAACCCGTGCACCACGCGGAGAGCGGCGAACCGGATCCGACCGCGCGGTCCGCGGCGAAGCCACCGGTCAAGACCGGACACGAGGGGTGACACCTCACAGGTGACCGCGCCGGGCCCGGATCACGTTCCGGAGCGCTTCCGGGCGTTCGCCGGGGCAGTCTTCGCCGGGTGACGAGGGGCACGTCCAGCTGCGGAACAGCGGACCGCGACCCGCCGTTGTACAGAACGGTCGGTGCGGTCCGTGTCCCCCGGGCCTCATCACATCGCCTTCGCGGAACACCGTTCGGCTGGAGCCGCGTCGAGCACCTCGCCGAGAGGCGACCGCCGCACCGACCCTCGAACCCGCCTCCGACCGCTGCCTCCCCCCGGCGCGGTCGGAGGCTGCCTTTCGCCCGGTACGCGATCTCCTTGCGCTGCAACGCGTGGATGAACCCACCGCAGTGCCGGTGCTGCCCACAGGCGCACGCGGTCTAGGTGGTCTGCAGGCGCACCACCGCTTCGTGGCGGACCGGGAAGTTCACCGAGTTCGCGATGAAGCAGGCCTCGTGCGCCTCCTCGTGCAGCGCCACCGCCTTGTCGACCATGGACGGGTCCGCGACCGTCACCTCGGGCCGCAGCACGACCTCGACGAACCGGCCGCTGCCACCCGGCCCCTCGCGCATGACCCCGCTCGCGGTGTCGGTGTAGTCGGTCACGACCACACCGGAGCGGGCGCACACGGACAGGTACGTGAGCAGGTGGCACTGCGACAGCGAGGCGACCAGCAACTCCTCCGGGTTCCACCGCTCGGGCGTGCCCCGGAACGCCGGGTCGGCGCTGCCCTCCAGCATCGGCTTGCCGTCGACGACCACGTCGTGGTCGCGGCCGTAGGCGCGGTAGGCCGACGTGCCGGACCCGGTGTTGCCGGTCCACCGCACGGCGACCTCGTAGTTGTGCTCCCTGCTCACGCTGACGTTCCTCCCCGGTGCTGCCGACCTGCCTCGGACAGGAGCACCTTGCCCCACCAGCGCAGTCCTGCGCCAACTCATTCCACATCGGTCACCGACCGTGCCGGCGTGAGCGCTCGACGCGTGGCGCAGCGCGACAACCGCCCCCAACGACCGAGCCGACCGACCACCGATCCGGCCAGCGACGACCCGGCAGGCAACGACCGCCAACCCGGGTCCCGCAGCCCGACAACGGCCCGCAGCCCGACATCGGGCCCGGACCCCGACTGCAGCCCGGGATCTGCCCGGCCCCACGGCGACGGCCCGACAGCCTGACGCCTGTCTCGCACCCGGCAACGGCCCGGCAGCCAAAGATCGGCCCCGCACCCCGGCGACCCGCCCGCAGCCCGGCATCGGCCCCGCACCCACGACATCTGTCCGCCGCCCCGACAACCGCCCGAACGCGCCCGAACGGCACCCCACCGAGGGCGCAGGCGCTACCTCGGCCCCAGCCCCGTCCTCCCGTCGAGCAGTTCCCGCACCGCGTCGAGGTGGCCCGCGTGCCGGGCGGTCTCCTCGATCACGTGCAGGACGATCCGGCGCAGGTCGGTGGTCTCCGCGCCGAGCGGGTCGGGGTGACGGCCGACCGGCGCGGTCGACAGCGGGGTGGCCGCGAGGATGGTGTTCGACCGCTCGCACTGGTCCCGGTAGAAGGCGAACACCTCCGCCGGGGACCGCGGCGTGGTGAACGGCGGCGGGTCGCTCCACGGCAACGGATCCGCGCGGCCGAGCAGGACCTCCTGGAACCAGTGCCGCTCGGCGTAACCGAGGTGCTCGACCATCGCCAGCGGTGTCCACCCGGAGGGGAGGACCGCCGTCGTCAGAGCTCCCGCGTCGAGACCGTCGAGGATCGCCAGCACGGCTCCGCGCTGCGCGTCCAGGAACATCGACAGGGCCACCTTCTCGGCGTCGTCCCCGCTGTCGTCCACCACTCCACCCCCGGTTCGTCGGATCGGGGCGGACGCTAACAGGCGGCACCGACAATTCCCGTGGTCGTCCCGCACGGCGACCACGGCACCGTCACCGCCGGATCCCTTGTGGTCATCGGAAGACCGGCCGGCGAACCCCGATGGTGGACCGTCACCGCGTTCCGGCCAACGGCACCTCCACCCACGCCGTCGAACGACGTCCCGGCTCGTAGCCCGAGGCGACGTGCTTGGCGACCACGCCGTCGAGCCCGTAGTCCTCCGCCACCGCGAGCACGTCCCGACCGTCCACCCCGCTGAAGGACGGCGGCACGCGCACCTCCGCCCGACCGCCCAACCCGAGCGCCGCCAACTCCTGCCGCCGCCGCGAGTACGGCGTGCCGAGCAGCGACCGACCGTCCAGGTGCAGCAGGTCGAACACGTAGTACACGACGGGCACGCCGGCCAGCAGGTCGTCACCGGGTCGGGCGACGCGCATCCGGTTCCGCAACCGGGTGAGGTCCGGTTGCTTGTCCGCACCGAGAGCGACGATCACGCCGTCCAGCACGGCTTCGCAGTCACGCAGGAGCGCGGACAGCGCTCGCACTTCCGGGTAGGTCCCGGACACCTCCGCGTCGTCGCGGGTCATCGCCCGCACACCTCCGCGGCACGCGTGGGCGACCGCGCGGACACCGTTCCACTTGAACTCGTACGCCCACCCCGCACCGGTCGGGAGGTGTCCCGACGAGGCGAGCATGGGGTGGATCGACTCGGGGAGACCGGACTCGGAGGGCAGCGGCATGCGACCGTCCCTTGTAGACGGATCGTGTCCCGCCCAGTGTCACCCGGGCCGTCCGGCAGCGCACATCGGCACCTCGATCGTGGCCGGTGCGCCGGGTGCCAGCGGGCGGCGGAGCGCGTCGACGCACCCACCGTGATCTCACCCGGATGCGTCGCCACGACGCGCAGCAGACGCTCCCGGCAAGACAGGCGAACCACCCGGCGTACGTCGAGGCGTCCGGGGAGCCAGGCCCGCCACGAGCGGCGTCGTCGTCACGGGACACAGGTCGTCGATGGTTGTCTCAATCTACGCCGCTCGATACATTGCTCCTCGCTTGATCGAGCAAGGCCGATGGAAGTGGGTACCCGTGCCTGGGCAGGACTTGCGCGGTCCGGCGTGATCAGGGGACACGCCGGGCCGCGCCGCGCGCTGGTGGCGCTGTGCCTGACCCAGATCACCGGTTGGGGCGTGCTGTTCTACGGCTTCCCCGTGCTGGCGCCGGCCATCGGCGTGGACACCGGGTGGTCCGGCACGACGGTCACCGGCGCCTTCTCGGTGGCGCAGCTGGTCAGCGCGGTGGTGGGCGTCCCGGTGGGCAGGCTGCTCGACCGGCGTGGGCCGCGCCTGGTGATGACGACGGGATCGCTGGTGGCCGTCGGCGCGGTGGCGGTGGTGGCGTCCGCGCGGTCGCTGCCGTGGTTCTACGCGGGGTGGGTGCTGGTCGGCGTGGCCATGGCCGGGGTGCTGTACCAGCCGGCGTTCGCGGCGCTGACCCGCTGGTACGGGCCGGAACGGCGGGTCACCGCGCTGACCACCGTGACGTTGGCGGGCGGGCTGGCGAGCACGGTGTTCGCCCCGTTGTCCGGCGTGCTGGTGGCGCACCTGAGCTGGCGGCAGACCTACCTGGTGCTCGCGGCGGTGCTGGGCGTGCTCACGGTGCCCGCGCACCTGGTCGGGCTGCGCCTGCCGTGGCCCGCCCTGCGGGTCGCGTCCGACGCCCGCCGTCCGACCACGATCGTCCGCAGCCGCCCGTTCGTGCTGCTCGTGGTCTCCATGAGCCTGGGTGCGCTGGCCGTGTTCGCGATCGTCGTGCCCATGGTGCCGCTGTTCGCCGAACGCGGCCTGTCCGCCGCGGTCGCCGCCTGGGGGCTCGGCCTGGCCGGGGCCGGACAGCTCCTCGGACGCCTCGGCTACGGCCGGTTGGTCTCGAGGACCGGTGTGCGGGGCAGGACGGCGGGCGTGCTGCTGGCGTCGGCCGCCACCACGCTGCTCCTGGGTCTGGTGCCCGGTCCGGCGGTCGCCCTGATCGCCGCCGCCGTCCTGACGGGCGTCGTCCGGGGCACCTACACGCTCCTCCAGGCCACCGCCGTCTCCGACCGCTGGGGCACCGACCACTACGGGGCGCTCAGCGGCGTGCTCCACGCCCCGCTGCTGGTGTTCACCGCCGTGGGACCGTGGGTCGCGACCGCCCTCGTCGAGGTGCTGGGCGGGTACTCGGCGGTGTTCGCCGTGCTCGCCGCCCTCGGCGTGGTCGCGGCCGCGGTCTCCCTCGGGTCCGTGCCGTCGCGGGCCGAGAACTACACTGCGGGGTAGGACGTTCTGTGGGGGCCGCGGTGGCAGTGACCAGTGACGAGTTCATGCGGGTGGTGAACGCGCTCGTCGACGTCGTGCGCGCGGAGGGCGGTCAGTACAGCTCCTTCAGCGTGCGCGGCAAGCGGTTCGGCTACTACTGGCCGCGCACCCAGACCGTCGGGTTGAAGCAGCTGCTGTCCGAGCAGCAGGCGTTGGTGGCCGAACGGCCGGACGTCTTCGAGGAGCAGTTCACCTCCGGCGGTTTCGGCTGGGTCGTCGTCTACCTGTCCGGCATCGAGGCCGACGAGCTGTCCGAGCTGGTGTTCGAGGCCTGGCGGCTGTCCGCGCCCGAGGAGCTGGTCGCCCAGGTGCCCGACCCGGCGCAACGCGCGCACGGCTGACGCCGCCCGCGAGGTCCCGCCGTCACCGGGGTTCCGGTCGTGCTGTCACCATGGTCGCTCGCCGCGTGCCCGCGGTCCACTGCGGTGCCCGACCGCGACCGCCGGGCACCGACCCGGAGGTAGCCCGATGAGTGCGCGTTTCCAGGAGCTCGACTGGCGTCGGACCCCGTTGGGCGAGCTGGTCCTGCGCCGCCGGTGGGACCCGATGTTCGACCGCGAGGTCCACGAGATCAAGCTCAACGACGAGTTCCTGATGTCGAGCCTGTTCACCGTCTCCGAGGTCGAGCTGGCCCGCCTGGCGCTCGCCGGTCTGGCCGGACCGCTGGACGTCGTCGTGGGCGGCCTCGGTCTCGGCTACACCGCGCGGACCGTGCTGGAGAACCCGGACGTGCGCTCGGTGCTCGTGGTCGACGCGCTCGGTGAGGTCATCGAGTGGCACCGGCAAGGCCTGCTGCCCGGCGGGCGGGAGTTGGCGGCCGACCCGCGCTGCCGACTGGTCCACGACGACTTCTTCGCGCTCGCCCGCTCCGACCGCGGCCTCGACCCGACCGAGCCCGACCGGCTGTTCCACGCGATCGTCGTCGACATCGACCACTCGCCCCGGCACCTGCTGCACCCGGACAACGCCGACTTCTACGAACCCGAGGGCCTGCGCCGCCTGGCCGCCCGCCTCCACCCCGGCGGCGTGTTCGCCCTGTGGTCCAACGAACCGCCCGACGACGCCTACACCGCGGCGCTGACCGACCGGTTCGCCCGCGTCGACGCCGAGGTCGTGCGCTTCCACAACCCGCTCCAGGACCGCGACGCGACCGCCACCGTCTACCTCGCGTGGACCGCAGGCTGAGCCTCCCCCACCAACCCGCGCAGCCGCCGTCAGCGGGACGAGCAGGCTTCGACGATGGCGGCGGTGTCCCAGTAGAACGGGCGGACCTCGGTGATGCGACCGTCCTCGACGGTGATCGTCTGCAGGATCGGGAAGTCGAGCTCGCGACCGGTGACGGCGGCGCGCGCGTGCACGTGGGTCAGGACGACGACCGGGCTGGTGTCGGTGAGGAACGCCTGCTCCACCATGTCGAAGACGTCCCACGTCCGGCTCATCGCGAGGAACAACCGTTCCACACCCGCGTGACCGCGCCAGACTCCCCCGTACGGGAGGGCGTCGGCCTGGTGGACCACGACGTCGGGCGCGAAGAAGGGCGCGAGCGGTGCGAACTCCGCCTTCCCCGGACCACCTGCCGCGAGGTACTCGGCCTCGGCCGCGTACATGCCCTTGAGCACGGACGTGGTGTGCTTCGTCGCTGACGGGATCATGCGGACCACCGTGCGGGATCCCGCTGCGGCCCGCCGGCGGCAATCGGTCGTGGTCCCGCGACCTCGGCCCCGGCCGGGCGGCAGGTCGGGGCACCGCGGTCAGTGGCGGTTGCAGGTGATGGTGCCCGGCGGCAGCTCGCCGCCGTTGAAGTGGCGCAACGCCTCCTTGAAGTCGGCGCAGCGCCGCGGGTCCTCCCGCTCCGGGTTCGCGTAGCCGATGTTCCGGCTGACCCCGCCCATGTCGAGGGCGTCGGCGTAGTCGTTGGTGCTCGGCCGGGCGACGGTCCTGTAGTAGCGGGCCACCGGGGCGCTCCACGCGATCGTCGCCACGTCGTCCGGTGCGGCCACGACGTCGTGCCCGAGGTGCTGCCCGGCGGCCTCGTAGTTCGCCAAGCCGGTGAGCTGGATGTACCCGCGGCCGCGGTAGGTGCTCGGGTTGCCCACCTCCTGGGCGTCGTAGCGGAACGCGCTCTCGCCGCGCAGGGTCGCGAGGAACGCGGCGATGCGCGCGGGGTTGTCGATCCGGCCCGCGACCATCTCCTCGTTCAACCTGGGCAGCCCCTCCTCGATCAGGCGCTCGTCACCGAGGTAGCCGAAGATCGCCTTCAGGTCCGCCAACGTCACCAGGCCGGCCGCTCGCGGCGGCGGGACGAGGCGGAAGTCGGTGACCGACGCCGGCACGGCGGTGTGCCAGCCGAGCCCCAGGCCGCCGGCCTTGACCAGCAGCGCGCCACCCTTCAGCGCCGCGACCCGGTCACCGGCGAGCAGGAACGCGGACACGCCGTCCTCCTGGTGCACCAGCCCGGCGTCCAGCGGCCCCTCCTTGGCCCACAGCGAACCGCCCTCGGTGAACGCGATGCGGTCGTGGTCGAGCTGGAAGTCGGTCACCGAGTCGGTGTCCACGGTGAACCAGCCGGGCTCCAGGACGCCGCCCTTCGCCAGCAGCGACCCGTCGGTCTTCAGCACGCCGACCCGGTCGCCGGAGAGCTGGAACTTCCGCACGTCCCGCTCCTGGAACACCGGGTCGGCGCTCAAATCGCCCTGCTTGACCCACAGTTCCGAGCCGTTCGCGCGGGCGTCCCCCGCGGCCGGGTCCCGCGCGAAGGCGATCCGATCACCCGACAGCTGGAAGGCCGTCACCGGACCAGGGTCGACCACCCTCCAGCCGGAGCGGGGATCACCCTCCTTCACCAGCAGCGAGCCGTCGGTCTTCAGCACACCGATCCGGTCGCCGTGCAGCTGGAACGCCCGCACGTCCCGCTCCTGCAACACCGGTTCGGCGTCGAGCGCGCCCTCCACCACCCACAGCGCGCCGCGGTCGAGGTAGCCGATCCGGTCGTCCTCCAACTGGAAGTCGGTCACCGAGTCGGGTGCGACCACCTGCCACGCCGATCCGACACCGCCCTCCTTCACCAGCAGGGCACAGTCCTTGAACACCCCGATCCGGTCACCGAAGAGGTCGTAGTCGCCCACACCCTCTTCCTGGAACACCCACTGCGCCGCCACGTCACCCTCGTTGGCGTACAGCCGGTCGCCTTGGAGCACGGCGATCCGCCCACCCGCGGGCCGACCCCGCTGGGCGGCGGCCGGGGGCGTGCACGCCCCGACCAGCACCAGCGCCGCGCCCACCAGCGACACCGCCGTCCGACAACGCGCCGTGCGCGACATGGCGAGACCCCCGTGTTGACGTTCCGTGACGGCTTGGTGACGCGGGGCAGGAAACACGATGATGAGCGGCCGCACCATTCGAGTAATCCGAATGGCTTAGACGGCCGGCGGCGCCGAGCGTGGTCGAGGCGGATCCGCGCCGGCCCCCGGTGCGTAAGGTTGACCGGTCGCGGCCGGGAGGGCGGGGTTGCTGGTGATGGACGTGGGGCGCTTGGTGGCCGGGCGGTACCGGCTGCGCGGGCGGGTGGGCGCCGGCTCGATGGGCGTGGTGTGGGAGGCGCTGGACGAGCGCCTGGACCGCGTGGTGGCGCTCAAGCAGCTCGTGGTGCCCGGAGGTGCCGACCCGGTCGAGGCGGTGGGTCGCGCCGCGCGGGAAGCCCGCATCGCCGCCCGGTTGCAGCACCCGAACGCGGTGACCGTGCACGACGTCGTGGAGGACGACGGCAGGCCGGTGCTGGTCATGGAGTACCTGCCCGCGCGGACCCTGGCCGACCGGATCGCGCGCGGTCCCCTGCCGGCCGAGCGGGTCGTGCCGATCGGGGCGCAGGTCGCGTCCGCACTGGCGGCGGCGCACGCGGCGGGCATCGTGCACCGCGACGTCAAGCCGGGCAACGTCCTGGTGGCCGACGACGGCACGGCGAAGATCACCGACTTCGGCATCGCCCGCGCGGCCTGGGACGTCACCGTCACCCGGGCCGGGGTGCTCGCCGGAACCCCGGCGTTCCTCTCCCCCGAGGTGGCGCGGGGCGGCGAGCCGGGCCCGGAGTCCGACGTGTTCGCCCTCGGCGCCACCTTGTACGCGGCGGTGGAGGGCCGACCGCCCTTCGGTGCCGGGGACAACGCCATCGCCCTGCTGCACGCGGTCGCCGCGGGCCGC
>NZ_JBFAAX010000231.1:0-8763 GCF_040639995.1 Actinosynnema sp. NPDC023658
GCCGGGGGGGTTGCGGGTGCTGCCGTCCCGCGGGCCGGGGTTGCGGCGCCGCCGCCGCAACGTCCGCCCCGCGATGGCCAGCACCTCGGTGTGGGCTGCCAACGGCGGCGCCGCCGACGGCGGGATGTCCAACGTGGTCACGGTCGTGCCTCCCCGGTGTGGTTGCCCTGCACCCGGCGGAGCTCGTCCGCGACCGCCGCGCCGATCAGCGCCTGCGGCTCAGGGTGCATCATGTACTCGTGCCCGCACGGGATGCGGTGCACGCGGACCTCTCCGTCCACGTAGGACTTCCAGGTCCCGGCCAGCTCGGTGTTCTCGTCCTCGGACCGGTCGGCGGTCGCGGCGAACAGGACCAGGTCGCCGCGCAGGGTGGACGGCGTGAAGCGCTCCATGATCCGACCGTGGTTGCGCACCACCGCGAGCATGGCCAGCAGCCGCTGCTCCCCCAGCTCGGCCAGCGGGTGCCGGTCGCGGCGCAGCACCTCGACCACGTCACCGGGCTTGAGGTCGCGGCCCGCGAACTCGCGCCGGTCGTGCCCGATCTGCTCCATGACGCGCAGCAGCAGCTCGTCGGGGTTCAGCTCCTCGTCCTCGGTTCCCGGCCGGTGCGGGTAGCCGTCGAGGTCGGCCACCAGTGCGACCTCGTCGCCCCGCGCCTGGAGGCGCACCGCGATCTCGTGCGCCAGCACGCCGCCGAACGACCAGCCCAGCAGGTGGTACGGCCCCTCCGGCTGCACGGACTTCAGGTGCGGGATGTACTCCTCCGCCACCGCCTCGATCGACTCGGGCAGCGGCGCGAGCCGACCCACGCTGGGCGACTGGATGCCGTAGATCGGCACCTCCGGGTCGAGCGACCGGGCCAGGCCCACGTAGGGCAGGCTCGACCCGAGGCCGCTGTGCAGCACGAACAGCGGCGGCTTCGAGCCGGACGGCCGGATCGGCAGCACGACGGCGAACGGGTCGAGCGTGTCGTCGCCCCGGTCCAGCGCGCGCACCTCGTCGAACACCCGGGCCACCGCCGAAGCGCCCGCCGCGGGCGCGTCCTGCACCTCCGCGATCGACGCGAGCCCGGCCGCGGTCTTGTGCACGAAGACGTCCGCGATGGTGAACCGCAGCCCGGCCTTGCGCGCCCGGCTGACCACGCCGGTGGCCAGCAGGGAGTGCCCGCCCAGCTCGAAGAAGTCGTCCTCCACCCGCACCGACGGCACGCCGAGCACGTCCGCGAACACGTCGCACAGCAGCCGCTCGGCGGCCGTCGCCGGTTCCCTCGACGGGGTCCGGTCGGCGAACTCGGGCGCGGGCAGCGCCGCCCGGTCGACCTTCCCGTTGGTGTTCAGGGGGAAGTGCTCCAGCGCGACGATCGCGGACGGGATCATGTAGTCGGGCAGCACCTCACCGATCCGCCGGCGCACCGCGGCCGGTTCCGGCACCGCCGAGCCCGCGACCGGCACGACGTAGCCGATGAGCCTGCCGCCCGCGGCCACCACGACGGCGTCCGCGATCTCCGGCACGGCCCGCAGCGCCGCCTCGACCTCGCCCAGCTCGATCCGGAACCCGCGCACCTTGACCTGGTGGTCGCGGCGGCCCAGGAACTCGATCTCGCCGTCGGCGTCCCACCGGACCACGTCGCCGGTGCGGTACATCCGCTCCCCCGTCCCGGAGAACGGGTCGGCCGGGAACCGGTCCGCGGTCAGCGCGGTGCGCCCCAGGTAGCCGCGCGCCAGGCCCTCGCCGCCGATGTACAGCTCGCCCGGCACGCCGACCGGCACCGGCCGCAGCGCGTGGTCGAGCACGTAGACCTTGGTGTTGCCGATGGGCTTGCCGATGGTGGGCTTGCCGCCGTCCACCTCGGCCACCGTGGACCAGATCGTCGTCTCCGTCGGCCCGTACATGTTGCGCACGTCCTGCGCGTGCTCGCGCAGCGACGTCGCCAGCGCCTCGCTCAACGCCTCGCCACCGGTGAGCACCACGCGCAGCCGGCGCAGCACCGACGGGTCGGTCTCGATCAGCGACTGCCACAGGCTCGGCGTGGCCTGCATGACGGTCGTGCGGGTGTCGACCACGGCCGCGCCGAGCGCGATCGGGTCGCGCACCACCTCGCGGTCGGCCACGACCAGCGTCGCGCCGGAGACCAGCGGCACGAAGATCTCCAGGATGGAGATGTCGAAGCCGAAGGTGGTCACCGCGAGCAGCCTGTCGTCGCGGCTCATCGCCAGGCGCAGCCGCATGTCCGCGATCAGGTTGCGCAGCGCCCGGTGCGGGATCACCACCCCCTTCGGCTTGCCGGTGGAGCCCGACGTGTAGATGACGTAGGCCGGGTGCTCGGGCCGCAGCGGCGTGAGCCGGTCCCGGTCGGTCACCTCCGCCGCGCCGCCGCGTCCGCGCAGCACCTTGTCCACCTCGGGCGCGTCCAGGTGCAGCCGCGGCGTGCCGACGTCGGGCAGGTCCGTGCCGCTCGTGGTGACGACCAGCGCCGGTGACGCGTCGGCCAGGGTGAGCCGGATGCGGTCCGCCGGGTGGTCGGGGTCGATCGGCAGGAACGCGGCGCCCGCCTTGAGCACCGCCAGCACCGCCACCACCAGGTCGGCCGACCGGGGCAGCACCACCGCCACCGCGCGCTCCGGGCCCGCGCCGTGCGCCAGCAGGTAATGCGCCAGCCGGTTCACCCGCGCGTCCAGCTCCGCGAAGGTCGACGACGAGCCCTGGAAGACCAGCGCGGTCGCCTCCGGCGTGCGGCGGGCCTGCTCCGCGAACACCTCCGGGTACAGCGTCGACGGCAGGTCGACGTCGCTGCGGTTCCACTCCACCAGCACCTGGTGGCGCTCCGCCTCGGACAGCCACGGCAGGTCCGCGACCTTCGTGCGCGGGTCGGCCGTGATGGCCTCGACCAGCTCCCGCAGCCACCGCGCCAACCGCTCGGCGGTGGAGGCGTCGAACAGCTCCGGGTCGTAGGCCAGGTCCAGGTTGAGCCGGTCGGTCACGGACGCGCTGAGCGTCAGCGGCAGGGTCGTGTTGTCGACCGCGTCGATCTCGACCACCCGCGGCCCGGCGCTGTCCCGCTCGAACGGGTAGTTCTCGAACACCACGACGCTGTCGAACAGCTTCGTGCCGGTCCACGACTGGATCTCGGCCAGGGACGTGTGCTCGAACCGCCGCGACTCGCTCTGCGCAGCCTGCAACTCGCGCAGCCACGCGCCGACCTCGGCGGTGCCGTCCACGACCGCCCTGGTCGGCACGGTGTTGATCAGCATGCCGATGACGGACTCCACGCCGGCCAGCTCGGCCGGGCGACCGGACACCGTGGTGCCGAACACCACGTCGGCCTCACCGCAGGCCCGCGACAGCAGCAACGCCCACGCGCCCTGCACGACCGTGTTCACGGTCAGCCCGGCCCGCTGCACGGCGTCGTCCAGGTCCAGCGAGAACCGCACCGACGCGGACGCCTCGGCGCGGTGCGCCTGCGCGGGCGCCCGGTCGAACGGCAGCGGCGTCGGACCGTCCACGTCGGACAGCACGGACCGCCAGTGCGCCTCGGCCTCGGCCCGGTCCTGCGCGGCCAGCCAGCGCAGGTAGTCCCGGAACGGCCGCCGGGCGGCCAGCCGGGCGGGCGTGCCGGTGGTGATCGACCGGTAGTGCTCCAGCACCTCGCCGAACACCTGCCCGGTGCTCCAGCCGTCCAGGATCACGTGGTGCGACGACCAGACCAGCTCGACCCGGTCCTCGCCCAACGGCGTGACCCGCACCCGCAGCAGCGGTGCGGCACCCAGGTCGAACGGCTCGTCCAGCGGCACGTCCGACAGCGGCGCGTGCCGGTGCACGACCTGCACCGGTTCGGCCACGCCCTCCCACACCACGCTGGACCGCAGCACGGGCGTGCGGTCGATGACCCGCTGCCACGCCTGCCGCAGCGCCTCCGCGTCGCGCACGCCGTCGAGCACCAGGCGCATCCGGTCCACGTACGCGCCGGGCTCGACGAGGCTGTGGAACACCATGCCCGCCTGCAACGGGGTGAGCGGGTAGACGTCCTCCACGTCCGGCCTGGCGATCGCGTCGACCTGCTCCTGCGTCAGCGCCGCCAGCGGGAAGTCCGACGGCGTGCGGCCGCCGACACCCGGCTGCGCGCAGTGCGCCACGATCTCCCGCAGCCCGTCCAGGGTCCGCTCGGCCAACCGCCGCACGGTCTCCTCGTCGTGCACGTGCTCGGAGTACTGCCAGCTCAGCTCCAGCTCGCCGCCCTCGACCAGCCCCGTCACGTCGAGCAGGTGGGTGCGCGTCTCGTCATCCGCCAGGTCCTCGCCCACGTCGTCGCGCCGGGCCCGGTAGAAACCGCCGTCGACCACGTCGAACCGGCCGTGGTAGTTGAACGACACCGGCGGCAGCGGGCCGCCGCCGGGACGCCCGACGTCGAGGGCACCGAAGCTCAGGCCCCGGTGCGGCACCGCGCGCAGCGACTCCTTGACCGACTTGAGGGTGTGGTCCCAGCGCGTGCCGCCGTCGTCGCCGAAGGCCCGCAGCACCACCGGGAACTGGGTGGTGAACCAGCCGACCGTGCGGTTGAGGTCCACGCCGGGCAGCAGCTCCTCGCGGCCGTGGCCCTCCAGCGTGACGCTCACCGCGTCCCGCCCGGTCCACTCCGCCAAGGTCCGGCCCAGCGCGCTGAGCAGCACGTCGTTGACCTGCGTGCGGTACACCGGCGGCACGGCGGTCAGCAGCGCCTCGGTCGTCGCCCGGTCCAGCCGCACCGACACCACCCGCGTGGAACCGGCGGTGTTCGCGCCGTCCCGGTCCACCGGCAGCGCCTCGGGCTCGGGCAGCGCGGCCCAGTGCTCCCGCGCGTCGTCCAGCGCACCGGACCGCACGTGCTCGTCCAGCCGGTGCGCCCACTGCGTGAACGGCGTGCCGACGGGTTCCAGCGGCACGCCCCGGTAGGCCTGCTCCAGGTCACCGAGCAGGATCCGCCAGGACACGCCGTCCATCGCCAGGTGGTGCGCGGTCAGCAGCAGCTCGGGCCGCGCGCCCGGGAAGAGCACCGCGCGCAGCAACGGCCCGTCGACCGGATCCAGGCCGCGCTGCGCGTCGCGCGCCACCGCCTCGACATCCGCACCGGTCTCGACCCGGAACACGTCGACCTCGGTGTCCGCGACCTCCTGGGTCCACCGCCCGTCGGCCTCGCGGAACCGCAGCCGCAGCGCGTCGTGGTGCCCGACCACGGTCCGCACGGCCTCGCGCAGCCTGCCCTCGTCGGTGCCGGGCTCCAGCTCGACCAGCAGCGTCATGGTGAAGTGGCGCAGCGGTCCGTGCTCGGTGAAGAACCACCGCTGGATCGGGGTGAGCGGGGCGGGCCCGGTGAACACCGGCTCCGGCGCGGCCTCGGTGGCCTGCGACACGACCAGCGCCAGCTCGGCCACGGTCTGGTGCCGGAACACGTCCCGCGAGGTCAGGTGCAGCCCGGCCTGCCTGGCGCGGGACACCAGCTGGATGGACAGGATCGAGTCGCCGCCCACCGCGAAGAAGTTGTCCTCGACGCCGATGCGCTCGGCGCCCAGCACCTCGGCCCAGATGCGGGCCAGCTCCGCCTCGACCGGCGTGCGCGGCGCGACGAACTCGCCGTCACCGGTCACCTCGGGGGCGGGCAGCGCCGCCTTGTCCAGCTTGCCGTTCGGGGTCAGCGGCAGCCGGTCCAGCTCCACGAACGCCGAGGGCACCGAGTACTCCGGCAACGACCGGCGCAGGTGCTCGCGCAGGTTCGCGGTCCCGGTCGTGACGACGTAGGCGACCAGCCGGGTGTGCCCGTTGTCGGTGCGGGCGACGACGGCCGCGCCGGTGACGTCCGGGTGGGCCAGCAGCGCGGCCTCCACCTCGCCGGGCTCGATGCGGAACCCGCGGATCTTGACCTGCTCGTCGGTGCGGCCCAGGAATTCGAGGAGTTCCTCCTGCGTCCCGTTGTCGGCTCCGCCGACGGAAATCCACCGGACCTTGTCCCCGGTGCGGTACATGCGCGCGCCGGCCGGGCCGAACGGGTCGGCCAGGAACCGGTCCGCGGTCAGGCCGGGGCGGTTGAGGTAGCCGCGGGCCACCTGCGCGCCGCCGATGAACAGCTCGCCCGGTACGCCCACCGGCACCGGCCGCAGGTCCTCGTCCAGCACGTGCACGACCAGGTTGGCCAGCGGTCGGCCGATGACCGGGCGGTCACCCGTGATCGGGCTGTAGACCGCGTCGACCGTGGTCTCGGTCGGGCCGTAGAAGTTGTAGGCGCGCAGGCCGGTGCGCGCGAGGTCCTGCCACAGCGCGGTGCCGATCGCCTCGCCGCCCAGCAGCAGGATGCGCGGGCCGCGCCCGTGGCCGAGCAGGCCGGCGGACAGCAGCTCCCGCACGTAGGTCGGCGGCAGGTCGAGCAGGTCGATGCCGCGGCTCTCGGCGTAGTCCAGGAGCCGGACGGCGTCGAGCCGCACGTCGTCGGTGAGCACGTGCAGCTCGTGGCCGTCGGCCATCAGCAGCACGCCCTCCCAGGACGTGTCGAAGGAGAACACGGCGGACAGCGCGACGCGCAGCCGTTCGCCGGAGAACTCCTCGCGGTGGTGGTGCAGCAGGTTGACCAGCTGCCGGTGCTCGACCACCACGCCCTTGGGCCTGCCGGTCGAACCGGACGTGTAGATCACGTACGCGGCGTGGTCGGGCCGCGGGGACACCTCCGGCGCGGTCGAGGGCAGACCGGTGGTGTCGACCGGCGCGTCGAGCACCCGCACCGCGCCGGAGTCCTCCAGCAGGTAGCGCCGGCGCTCCTCGGGCAGCCCGGGGTCGACCGGCAGGTACACCGCGCCCGCCTTGAGGATGCCGAGGATGCCGACGACCCAGTCGACCCCGCGCGGCAGCGACAGCGCGACGACCTGCTCCGGCCGCACGCCGTCGTCGAGCAGGTGGTGGGCGAGCCGGTTGGCGCGGTCCTCGACCTCCGCGAACGTGAGCGCGGTGTCCTCGCAGACCAGCGCGGTGGCGTCCGGGGTGCGGCGGGCCTGCGCGGCGAACAGCTCCGGCAGGGTGGTGTCCGGGACGTCGAGCACGCGTCCCCGGCCGTCCGGCTCGTCCCCGAGCAGCAGCGACAGCTCCGCCACCGGCCGGTGCGGGTCGGCGGTGATCCCGGCCAGCAGCACCAGCAGGTGCTGGGCCATCCGGTCGATCGTGGCCGCGTCGAACAGGGCGGTGCTGTACTCGACGAGCCCGTGGATGCCGTCGTCGGTCCGGGTGAAGTCGACGCTCAGGTCGAAGATCGCCCGGTCGCGGGTGAGGGCGTGCTCCTCGACCGCCAGGCCGGGCAGCTCGGGCAGCGCGCCGCCCACGTCCTGCAACGACACCATCACGTCGAACAGCGGCGACCGGCTCGGGTCGCGGGACGCGCCGACGGCCTCCACCACCCGGTCGAACGGCACGTCGCCGTGCGCGAACGCGTCCAGCGCGGTCCGGTTGACCTCGGCCAGGAACTCCGCGAACGACCGGGAGGTGTCCACAGTGGACCGGAGGACGACTGTGCCGACCAGGAAGCCGACCAGACCGGCCAGCTCCGGGCGCTCGCGCCCGCTGGTGACCGTGCCGATCGCGATGTCGTCCTGGCCGGAGTAGCGGGCCAGCAGCAGCTGGCAGGCGGCCGTGAGCGTGGTAAACAGCGTGGTCTCGTTGACCCGGGACAGCTCGACCAGGTCGTGCGCCAGCCGGGCGGGCACCACGAACTCGTGCGTGGCGCCGGCCGACGAGCGCTCCGCGGGGCGGGGCCGGTCGGTGGGCAGCTCCAGCGGCACGACACCGGCGAGCCGGTCGACCCAGAAGCCGGTGTCGACCGGACGGCCGCGCTGCCAGACGGCGTAGTCGGCGTACTGCAGGGCGGGCGGTTCGAGGGTCTCGCCGCGGTACAGCGCGCCCAGCTCCCCGGCCAGCAACCCCAGCGACCAGCCGTCCACGACGATGTGGTGCGAGGTCAGCAGCAGCACGTGCGCGTCGTCGCGTTCGGTGAGCAGCGGGGCCCGGAAGAGAGAGGCCCGGAACAGCGGGCCCTCCCGCAGGTCGAACGGCCGGTCCAGCTCCGCGTGCAGGTCGTCGGTGTCGGTGAGGTCGAAGTCGCGGTACTCGTGCACCACCTGCACCGGGTGGCCGTCGACCTGGTCGAACGTCGTGCGCAGCGACTCGTGCCTGCGCACCAGTCCGCGCACCGCCGCGGTCAGCCGGTCGCGGTCGAGCGGACCGGTGAGCCGGAACGCGATGGCGCTGGTGTACTCGGTGCTCCCCGGCTCGAACTGGGCGAGGAACCACAGCCGCTGCTGCCCCGCGGACAGCGGCAGGGGCTGGTCGCGCGGAGCGGGCGGGATCACGTCGACGCGGGGCGCGGCCCGGCCGGCCAGCCGGGCGCGGAGTCTCTCGCGCAGGTGCTCCGGCAACGCGGAGATGCGGTCGTCCTTGGACGTGGTCATGTCGGGGTCACGCCTCCGTGTCGGCAGCGAGGGCTTCGAGGTCCGCGAGTACCAGTTCCTCGACCAGTTCGGCCAGGGAGGAGACGGTGCGGGCGGTGAGGACGTCGCGCGGGGAGAGGTCGACGCCGAACGCCGCCTTGGTGCGGGACGTGATGTGCAGGCTGCGGATCGAGTCGCCGCCGAGGGTGAAGAAGCTGTCGTCCACGCCGACCTGGTCGACGCCGAGCACCTCGGCCCAGATGGACGCGATCGCCTCTTCGGTTTCCGTGCGGGGGGCCACGTACTCGCTGGACGTGACCGCGTC
>NZ_JBFAAX010000232.1:0-8732 GCF_040639995.1 Actinosynnema sp. NPDC023658
CTTGCTGTTCCTGGCCGCGCGGTCGGCGACCGGGTACCGGGCGCTGCGGTCGGACCAGCGGCCGGTCGAGGTGTCGGGAGCCCGGTTGGCCGCGGTCGTCCGCAACGCCCTCGACGTGCGGGCGTGGGCGGGCACCAGTCCCGCCGTCCCGTTCGGGTTCGCCGCGCTCGACGGCGACACGGTCGACGCGGAGGACTTCGCCGCCGGCCTGGCACCCGGTGGCTACTCGCGCGAGCTCCACTGGCCCCAAGGGAAGCTGTCGTTCGCGGACGACGGCACGCTCACCCTGGACGGGGAGGGCTTCGAGACCGTCGAGCGGTCGACGCCGGGACCCGACGACGTGGTCGTCAACCCCCTGTTGGCGCCGGGCACCCGTCAGCCCAGGGGCCTGTTCCTGCCCACCACCGACCAGGACACCGTGTCCATGCCCATCGGCCTGCTGCGCAACCTGAAGGCCGCGTCCGCGCACTACGTCAGCGAGACGAGGGTCGGCGAGGAGCAGGGTCGGCCGGTGGTCGAGCGGGTCGGGGTGCGCGCGGAGTGGGCCGACTCGACCGTCCCGCCGTGGTTCCTCGACATGCACGGCCACGTGGACGTGGTGCAGGTCCGCCTCCGCACCGGTCACCCGCACCGGCACGGTGACGTGGTCTTCCTGGGACCCCGCACGGCGAGCCGCACGCTGATCCGCAACCGGGTCTACCTGTCGGTGCCGCACCCCGAGGGGGAGTACAAGGTCGCCAACGTCTGCTACATCGGCCTGCCCCACCCCGGGAACGGGGTGTCCATCGCGTCGCACCTCCGCGCGGCGTTCCAGCACGCCGAGGGCGTCAAGGTGGCGCTGCTGGCCGTGACCAGCCCCATCTCGCTCAACGACCGCACGGGACTGCGGGTGGTGCACGACGGGGGCCGGTTCCACAGGGTGTTGCTGCCCGGCGAGGTCGCGGACGACGCCTCGGACGAGGAGGCGAGCGGCGGCGGTGAACCGGTGCCGGGTGCTGTCGTCTCCCCGGAGGAGGTGGAGCGTGTGGTGTTGCGGGATGGGTTGGGGGGTGTGGTGGGTGCCGGTTTCCTGTCGGGTGGTGAGGCCGGGGTGGTGGTGGAGGCGTTCGCGTCGGGTGCGGGTGGTGCGGATGCGGGTGTTTTCAGTGTGGTGGCGCACCGGGGTCCGGATGGTGTGCGGTTGCCGTTGGGGTCGGGTGTGTTCCTGCGCCTGGATGATCGTGCTTTTGTGCGGTTGTTGGTGGGGATGCGGTTGTTCGCTCCGGATGCTCCGGTGCGGTTCTTGATGTGTGGTGTGGCGGACTCGTCGGTGTTGCGGGATGAGCTGCGTCGGTTGGGTCATGTGGGCGCGGTGGAGACGTTCGCGGGCCGGGTGCGGGTGTCGCGCTCGGGCGAGGTCCGGGTGCTGGAGCCGGACGAGGAACCCGCCGCCCAGGAGGACTCGGTGGTGCTGGCCGATCCCGGGCCGGTGGTGATGTTCCCGCTCGGGCACAGCGGTCAGGACGTCGCCGGGTGGAAGGTCCTCCACGACCGCATGCCCGCCACGACCAGGACCTTCTCACCGGTGCACGTCTACGCCCACACCCGCGCGTCCGATGGGTGGTTGTTCGCGAACGGGCAGTGGCGGGACGGTGCGTCGTTCGCCGCCGAGCTGGTCGCCGCCGGCATCTCCCAACACGGCCCCATCGTGCCGCTGCACCTCGTGGTCGATCCCCCTCCGGGGAGTCGGCAGCACCTCGACGTGGTGCGGGAGGTCGCGCGGGTGCTGCGCGGTGACGGCCCATACCGGGACGTGGCGGTCAACAAAGCCGCGCTGCGGATCGACCCGGCCACCGGGCTGGTCGACTTCGACGCCGCCGGGTTCGAGTGGGTGTCGGAGTTGTCGATCGACGACGTGCACTGGCAGGAGATGATCGACGGGGACGGTCACCTGCACGGCGCGGCGCTGCTGAGCGACACCTCGCGCTACCGCGGCTTGAGGAAGGGCGCGCGGTTCGCCGACGACCACAACCAGCGCCTGGCCAAGGTGTTCGAGGACATCGGGGACTCCACCGACGACATGGTCACCAGGCTGCTGCCGTGGGCCGCGCGCATCGGAGCCGGCCGGGTCCGACCGTTCGTGGTGCACTTGGAGAGCGACGGGCAGCACTACGTGGTCCAGTCGATGAGTGGCCCGATCCGCCTGCTCTCGCCTCGTGAGATGGCGCGGTTGTTGGTGTCGCCCGCGTTCCGGCGGGCGTTGACCGACCCGGAGGTGCGCCGACCGCTGGTGCTGATCACCGACATGGATACGCCGGGCAACGCGCTCAACCGGGAACTCCTCGACCTCCTGGTGGAGGAGATCGGCATCCGGGCCTGCTTCGAGTACTCCGGATCCGTGAACTCCGACGACTACATGAGAGGCGGCAAGGTCGTCGGAGCGCCCGCCGAGCTGATCCTGTCCGAAGACGCCTGGTTCACCACCGGGCCGGCGGTGGTGGGGCACGTCGGGTCGGTCCGGTGGCACGAAGACGTGTTCGCGTTGGTGGACGCCGTGGACCTCGGTTCGGACCTGGCCGACCTCGCCGACGACATCGCGAGCGGCACGGCCGGCGGCCCGTGGGGCGACGACCTGCCGCTGGTCGTGGCGGTCCGCTCGACGGAGGGGTACGCCATCGCGCCCACGACGGACGGTGGGCAGATCGAAGTGGAGGGGCGTGAGGCGTTCCAGGCCCTCCTCGCCAACGAGGATTTCCAGCAGTCGCTGGAGTCGACACCCGGTCGTCCGGTGGTGCTGGTGGGTGAGGACACCGGCGCCCGGGTGGGTTTCGGCGGTTTCGGGTTCGACTTCGCCTCGGCGTTGCGCGAGCTGGGGGAGTTCTGCGATGTCTACGCCATGACGCGGGACGGGAACGGCGATCCGCTGTTCACGGTCGTCTCGGGCCCGCGGGACGGGGATGTCGCGCTGGAGCTCCTGAAGAACTCCGCGGGTCGGGCGGTCGCGCTCATCGTGCGGTCCGCGGGCGACGAAGCCGAGGTCGAGCGTGCGCGGCGGTGGGCGCACAACGCCACCCCCGATACGATGAAGTGGTTCTGGAACGCGACTACCGGCCGGTTCGAGGACTCGCCGTGGTCGGCGGATCAGCAGCCGTTGTTGCTCCTGGCCACCCGGTGGGGGGAGCAGTACCTGGCGACGCGTTCCGACGCGGAGAACGTGGCCCTGTCCGTGAACGGGCTGATCGACGTCCTGCGCGACAGCGCACTGCTGAGGAAAGCCGCGGGCGTCCTCCCGCACCTGGACTTCGTGTTCGCCGCGTTGGGTGGCGCGTCGACCGAGCCGGTGGGCTTCGGCACGGGGATGCTGGCCGGCGGCTACCTGCGGCGGGCGCACTGGCCGGTCGGGCGCCTGGTGCTGCTCAACAACGGGCGGATCGCCGTGGCGGGCAACGGTTTCGGGACGGTCGAACGGGCCGAGCCGGGTGTGGACGACTTCGTGACCTACCCGCTGCTCGAAGCCGGCACGGGACGGATCGAGGGGCAGTTCTTCCCCTCGCAGCTCAACGATCTGCTGACGATGCAGTCCAGTCGCCGGCGGGAGGTCGCCTCCGGCTTCAAGCGCTACGTCAGGGAGGTCAGGGTCCAGGCGGCCGATGGCAGTGTGGAGGAACGTGACGAGAAGCTGCCCATGAAGTGGATGAAGCGCTCGGCGCAGGTGTGGTTCATCGACATGCACGGTCGGCCGGACGGCGTCGCCGTCCGCTTGCGCGCCGGCCGTCCGCACGAGTTCGGCGACGAGTTGGGGCTGTCCCCGGAGGCTGCGGCCAAGGTGCTCACGCGCAACCGGATCTACCGCTCGGCGCCCCACCCGCGCGGTGAGCACAAGGTGGCCACCGTCTGCTTGATCAACCAGACCCCGGCGGGAGGCGGGTACCCGTTGGCGTCCTATCTGGTGGAGGCGTTCGAGCGGGTGGACGGTTTCCCGGTGACGGTCTGGGCCGCGGACCAAGTGATCAACACCCATCCCGAGAGCGGCAGGCGGACCGTCGAGGCCAACGGCTCCTACCGCAGGGTGGCGCGTCCCGGTGAGCAGGTCTCCGACTCGTCCGACGATGACGTCTTCTCGGACACCGAAGCTCCGTCCGAATCGGACTCGGAGTTCGGCTCGGAGTCGGAGTCCGGCTCGGAGTCGGAGTCGGAGTCGGAGTCCGACGGGAACACCGCGAGCGACGTCCACGAGCCCACCGCCGGGCCGGCCGCCACCTTCGTCCGGTTGCCGTCCAACCCGCCCACCCAGGGCAGCCCTTCGATCGGCCAGGTGGTGCACAGCTCGTTCGGCTCCGTGATCGACTTCGCCGCGATCGTCCTGCCCCAGCACGACCTGGCCGCGCGCGCGATGATCATCGACGAGCTGAGGGTGGGCAGCCACTCCGGCCCGTGGGGCGCTCGGCTCCCGCTGGTGGTGTCGGTGGCAGGCTCGGCGTCCCACGCCACGATCGCCGTCGTCGGCGCGAACCCGCGCGCGTTCGACGGCGTCGCCCTGGCCGGGCTGGTGATGAGCCGCGAGGAGTTCCGGGCGGAGCTGCTGGCCGAGCCGGATCGCCCCGTGGTCCTGCTGGGCGAGCCGGGTGCGGTCGGCCCCGACGGGCTCGGCGCGGACTTCGCCTGGGCACTGCGGGTCCGGGAGGACTTCCGCGACGTCTACGTGCGCACGGGTACCGACGTCGATCCGGCCTTCGAGCTGGTGTCGGTGCCCGGCCCGGGGGATTACCGCACCACCGGCCTGCTCGACGCGAACGGCGACGTGCTGGGCTTCCTGGTGCGCGCGCCGGGCGACGAGGTCTTCGCGCGAGAGCTGCAGGAGTGGGCTTCCCGCACCGCGCCGGGCCTGGCGGGTGAGCTGGTCCTGCCGAACGGCAGCGTCACGACGTGGTCGTGGACCGCCGACAGGCGGCCCCTGCTGGTCCTCGCGAGCCCGGTGGCGGACTGCTACCAGGCGATCCGCGCCGACGGACGTCCGGACCTGCTCCCACCCGACGTCCTGGCGGTCTCCCTGACCTTGAAGCCGGAGGTGCGCGCCGCCGCGGGGAATGACTCCGGCACGCCGTTGCTGTTCATGGGCACCAGCGGGAGGCCGTTCGGAGCGGTGGAGTTCGGCCGCGGCCTGGCTCAGGGCGGCCTGCGGCGTGAGGTCCACTGGTTCGAGGGCTGGCTGCCGACGCCCGACGGCGGGTGGCGGGGCGTCAACCACCACGTGGCGCCACCTCCGCCCGCTTCGCACCCCGACGGCGGGGACCAGACCGGGGGAGTCGAGGCCGAGACCGCGGAAGCCAAGGCCGATGCGGTGCTGGAGGCGGCCCGTGCCGTCCTGGTCTCGGCCAAAGTGGAGGTCAAGGCGGCCCGCGCCGCGGCGGCGGCACAGCTCCCGGACGTCGGGACGGCCGATGTCCGGCAGGCGGTCGAGCTGCGCCTGTGGGCCGCGGAGCAGGCGGTGGCGGTGGCCGAGCGGGAGTTGCGGGCCGCGTCGTCGGCACGGCTGGCGAAGTCGAGGCGGCCGTGGCGGGCCACGCCTCGCCCGATCCTGGAGGACGAGTCGTGGCGCCACAGCGACGTCCTGACCGCCGAGTGGTCCCGTCCCCTCCGGCGGGTCGACGAGGCGGCCCTGGTCGAGGAGCGCGCGAAGGCCCCGGTCTCGGTGGTCTCGACGCGGCACCACGACCCCATGGTCAAGAGCACTCCGGAGGGGATGTTCTTCTACCAGCAGGTGATCGCCTACGACAGGCGCCGGTTCGCGGTGGGCGGCGTCCGGGTCCAGGACTGCACGGTGCGGCTGCACCTCCACGTGCCGGCCGGTGTCCCGGAAGCCCAGGTGGCCGATCTGAAGGCGCGGGCGGCCCGCGGGGTGGACGACTACTACAACCGGGGCCACCGGCTCCCGTCCGGCGACCAGTTGCACGTGACCCTGGAGTTCACCTCCTCCCCGGAAGACGCGCACAACTCGATCAAGCTGGTCGACACGCCCGGCTTCTGGTCCAACCAGATGCAGTGGTCGATGTCGTTGTCGGAGCGCGGCCTGGCGCACGAGGTCGGGCACTTCCTGGGGTTGAGGGACGAGTACGAGTCACCCGAGGCCCTGTTCCGCAACAAGCCGCACTCCCGCGCGGTCCACCACGACCGGGGCCTCATGGGCTTGGCCTTCGAGCACCCGGACGTGGAGATCAAGCCGCGCGACCTGTGGTTGATCGAGGTGCTCGCGATGACCGCGGGCTCGCTGCCGGAGCGGGAGTCGAGCAACTACCGGTCGACCCCGGGTGAGGGTTACAACGTCCTCACCGGCGAGCCTGCCCGGCAGAGCACCGGCCGAGGCAGGGCCCACGCGTTCGCCAGCCGCGTGAACGCCGCGCGGCGGTCGGTCGACCCGGACGCCGCCCCGCTGAGCAGCCAGGAGATCTGGGACGCGGTGGCCCGCGCCCTGGACCGTGATCGGAGGCTCCCGATCGACCAGCGTCGCTACCTCTTCGGCACGGACGAGGTGAACGACGCGCTGATCCGGACCGCCGGCACCGGGCTGGCGTGGATCGAGTACAGCGAGCACCTCGCCAACGCGGTCGCCACCGGGCTCTACGGCGTGGACCCCCGCACGGGGGAGGTGGTGGGTCCGGCCCTCTCCGACGCCTCCACCGTCCCGCCCGGGGTTCCCTGGTGGCGGGCGGAGGTCGACCTGACCCAGGAGCCCGAGTCGGACCCGGGCTCCGACTCCAGCTCCGACCCGGCCCCGGACTCGGACTTCGACCCGAGCCTCGATCCCGGTTCCGACTCGGAGATGGAGGTGGACCCACCGGGGCGGGCGTCGTCCGACGCCGGGGGCCACCAGCCGTGACAGGGGCCGCCCCGGGTCGGCCGTTCGGGAACGGGCCCCTGCCCCAACATGCCCGCGCCGACCGGCGGTCTTGTCCGGGGGTGCCGGGGTGTGTGGAGTGGGTCGGGTCGATCACGAACCGTTATCGCCGACACAGGAGGCAGACATGAAGACCGACGAGGACACCGAGAACTGGTTCCTGCTGATGGACCCGTCCTGGGCGCCGGAGACGCAGGACGAAGCGCCGCCGCTGCACGCGGTGGTGGGGCTGTGGCCGGTGTCGCCGGAGGGCGAGGTGGGCCGGTTCCGGACCAACCCGTCGTACGTGCCGTCGAACCCGACCTCGCCGCACGACCCGCTGGACGCGGTGATGCGGCTGCTGCTGCGGGGTGAGGCGGAGGTCGAGCACCTGCAGATGCTGTTGCGCGACACGCTGTACGACCTGGCGATGAACGGCGACGGCCGGCCGCTGGTGATGAACTCGCCGGACGACGTCCCGTGCACGGTGGTCGCGACGAGCGAGTGGCACCGGGGGCGGGTGAGCTCGCCGGAGTGGCGGCGGGTCGACCTGGCCGACCTGGTGGAGCTGCTCGCCGACGGGGTGGACGTGCTGTTCAACCCCGGCGGTCCCGCGTCGGTCCGGTTGGCGGGCGAGTTCATCCGGCGGACCCTGGTCATGTCGGAGGACGAGGTGCGGGCGGCCTACGACAGCCTGCACGACGACCGGCCGCTGGAGGTGCTGCCGTGGGAGGTGCCCCCGGTCGACGCCCCGCTGGCCAGTGCTCCGCCGGCGGACGCCTCACCGGTCGACACCCCGCCGGTGGACGCGCCCCTGGCCGACGCCTTGCCGGTGGACGCCTCGCCGGTGGATGTCCGGCCCGTCGCCGACGCACCGGTCACCGACGCGCGCCCCGCCACGACGCCCCTGGTGTGACCCACACCGCTCGCGATCCGGGGTTCACGCAGTTCGTGCAGGTCAAGCTCTTTTCTGAAGGGGTCGACACCGATTGTGGCGGCCCTGTAGACCGAATTCAGACGCATTGTGGCGGCCCCCGGCCAGACTTCGGTCCGGAACGAACCCGGAAGTCCTTCGGAGGCGGCGGTGCGCAGAGTCAAGGTGGTTCTCCAGGCGGTGGACCCGTTGAGCCTGGCCGGCTTGGTGGGCCAACTGGAATCCCGGTCGGAGATCGTGCTGCTGCCCGCCGAGCAGCGGCACCTCGCCGACGTGGTGGTCGTGGCGGTCGACCGGCTGACCACCGACGTGATCAGCGGCATGCGCCGCGCGGCCACCGAGATCGGCACCCCTGTGGTGCTGGTGGCGACCGACCTGGACGAGTCGCACCTGCTGACCGCGGTCGAGTGCCGCGTCGTGGCGGTGCTGCTCAGGTCGACGACCACCGCCGAGCGACTGCAGCACAGCGTCCTGGCGGCGGCGGCCGGTGAGGGCGTCATGCCGCCGAACCTGATCGGCGTGCTGCTCAAGGACGTGGAGAGGTTGCAGCGCCAACTGCTGGAGCAGCTGGGCACCACCTCGGGGACGCGCCTGACGCCGCGCGAGGAGCAGGTCCTGCGCATGATGGCCGAGGGCCTGGACACCGCGGAGATCGCGACCAAACTCTCCTACTCCGAGCGCACCGTCAAGAACGTGATCTACGGCGTCACCACCCGCTTCAACCTGCGCAACCGCCCGCACGCCGTGGCCTACGCGGTCCGCTGCGGCCTGATCTGACCTCATGCGGCGGGGCCGTGAGCGCTCCGCCCCCAGGACCGGACTCCGGCACCCCGACCCGCGCGGGCGGACGCGCCACGCAGGACCCGGGCATCGCAGCAGTGGCCGCGCAGGACTCCCGAACCCACGCCGGCCGGCACCCGCGATGACCCGAACGTGCCCGGCGGC
>NZ_JBFAAX010000233.1:0-8729 GCF_040639995.1 Actinosynnema sp. NPDC023658
AACAGGCGGCGGCGCCTGCGGTAGTTGTCCTCCTCCAGGGAGAGCCTGCGCGCGGTGCTCGGGGAGGACCACCCGGACACCCGCCGGGCCGCGAACAACCTGGCGTCCTCGATGTTCCTGTCGGGTGACGCGGCGGGCGCGCTCGCCCTGGAGGAGGACAACTACCGCAGGCGCCGCCGCCTGTTCGGCACCGGCGACGTGCGCACCTGGGCGACCCTCGCGCAGATCGGGCTCTACCAGCGCGAACTGGGTCGCTACCCGGAGGCGCTGGACTCGCTGCTGTTCGCCTCGCAGCAGTTGCAGGCGCTGCGGCACGAGCTGAACCAGATCCAGATCGGCGTGCAGTGGAACCGGGCCATCGCGTTGCGCCTGGTGGGCCGGGCCAAGGAGGCCAAGGAGCGCACCGGCAAGGCGTTGCGGGACTACCGCGAGGTCCTCGGCCCGCACCACCCGTACACGCTGGGGTGCGCGCTGAGCTTCTCCGCCGACCACCGCCGGGTCGGCGTCGACACCGGGTTGGCCGTGGAGCTCGCGCGCACGGCGTTGACCGGCTTCCAGGAGCACGTCGGGCTGCGCGACGACCACCCGTTCGTGGCGCTGTGCGAGCTGGGCCTGGGCCTGGCGCTGCGCGCGGCGGGCGACCCGGCGGGCGCGGTGGGCCACGTGGAAGCGGCGACGCGGACCCTGCGCACCCGGCTGGGCGACACGCACCCGTGGACGTTGGCGGCGGCCATCGACGAGGCCCGGGTGCACGCCGCCGCCGGCGACGCGGACCGGGCCGCCGAGCTGATCGCCGAGGCGCACACCGACTGCCTGGAGTTCCTCGGGCACGACCACCCGCACACCGCCGCCGCGGCGCACAACCTGCGGCGCGCGGAGCACCCGACCGACCAGGACTGGCAGGAGTGCGATGTCGACGTCCCGCACACCTGAGCGCGCAGGGAGGACCGGCGTGGAGCTGCACGAGGACCAGGCCGAGCACGTGGGCCCCGAGTTCGACCTGGCCCGGCAGGCGTGCCGGGAGGCGATCGTCGAGAGCCCCGCGCTGCACTACCTCGCGCACTACAGCAGCGGCGTGTTCGACTTCGGCATCGACGCCCTCGGTGACCCCGCGGCCGCGCCGGACGCGTTGCCCGGCGGCACCCGCCGCGAGGAGCTCAAGCGGCTGGGCAGGCACCTGACGTTCCAGGTCGCGACGCTGGACCGGGCGTTGCAGGAGGTGCGCACGGGCCGGCTCATCCGCACCGTGCTGCACACCGAGGAAGGCGCCCTGTTCTGCGACTCCGTCGTGCCGAGCGAGCACGTCGTCGGCCTGGTGCTGGACCACGCGGGCACGGGACCGCTGTTCGGGCACCCGGCGGTGGACGAGGCCGACCGCGCGGTGGCCGGGCTCGCCACCCGGTTGCGCCGCCAGCTCAGCCTCGGTTCGCTCAACCCCGGCGGGTGGGAGAGCGCGGACCAGGTCACGCCGCTGCCGGTGCTCGACGAGGGCGCGCAGCCGCACGTGACGGTGGGGGAGGGGCCGCTGACCGCGTGCCTGGCCGCGGTGCGGTCGCAGGACCTCCACCTGGTCGCGCACGTCGTCGCCGGCGAGGTGCTGGCGATGGTCGACTGCCTCGGGGACCCGTCGCTGGCGCCGTTCTTCAACCAGATCACGGTGGACGCGCGGCGCCGGTTCTACCACGGGTTCGTGGGCGAGCTGGGCACGTTGACGACCAAGCTGAACCGGGCGGTCAGCCCCGTCGTCGGCGGGTTGATGGAACGGCTCGTGCTGGACGTCGAGATGGGCGCGATCTACTACTACCGGTTGCGCGCGGGCGAATACCTGGTGGGTGTGACCATCGACCAGTCACGCGTGCGTGCGGCGGATGATCGAATGTCCGCTTTGGCGCAAGAACTCACTCCACTCGGTCCTTGAACGCGCACCCACCCTTGCCTACCGTGGAATGGTGACGCCCGCGATCCGCTCGGCCACCCTCCTGGCGGCCCTTGGCGCGGGGTGGCTCACCGCGTCTTACTTCGGACTCACCGACGTCGACCGATCACCGGTGTACGGGTTTTTCATCACCGCACTCCTCGGATTCGGTTTGTACGCGAGCACCAGCGGGATCGAGATAGCGGAATTCCGCAAAGAGCTGCGCACCGTCGTCATCGCGGTGACGCTCGGCGTGCTCGCCAAGGTCGCGCTGGTCTTCGGCGCGATGTTCTTCGTGTTCCGCGAGCCGAACCACCTGATCCTGGCGGTGGCGGTGGCGCAGATCGACCCGCTGTCGGTGGCCGCGATGCGGGCCAAGTCCCGGATGTCGGAGTCGGCCAAGGCGCTGCTGTCGGCGTGGGCGTCGTTCGACGACCCGATCACCGTGCTGCTGACCGTGTACATCACCGCGTTCGCGCTCCGGGGCGGTGCGGTGGGCGGCGTGGGGTCGTTCGCGGTGAACCTGGTGCTCAACCTCGCGTTGGCCGGGGTGGCGTTCATGCTGTGGACGCTGGTGCGCGGGCGGGTGCGGCGGGCCGAGGCGGGTGGGCGCGCGGTCCGCTACGCGGTGCGCGCGGTGATGGTCGTGGCGGTGCTCGCGCTCGGGTTCGTCGCGGTGCAGTACGCGTTGCTGCTGGCGTTGGCGCTGCTGGGGCTGTTCTTCCGGCCGAACCTCGGGCGGTGGGTCGACGGGCTGGCCGAGGCCGGGATGCTGCTCGCGATCGCGGCGGTCGGGCTGGTGCTGGCCGACGAGTTCAGCTGGGCGCTGGCCGGGGTCGGCGCGGTGCTGGGCGTGGCGGCGTTCGGCGCGCAGGCCGTGGTGGCGTTCGTGCTGACGGTGCCGAGGCGGTGGCGCGGCGACCGGCTGCGGCTGGCGCTGGGGCAGCAGAACGGGCTGACCGCGATCATCCTGGCGCTGCTGCTGGAGCCGCGGTTCCCGGGTTCCATCGCCGTGGTCGCGCCGGCCGTCGTCGTGGTGAACCTGCTGCACGCCGTCACCAACGGGGTCTACGACCGCCTGTCGCCCGTCCCGCCGCCCGTCGCCGTGCCGTCCGGACGTGAGACCGCGTCCGCGAAGGCCCGGCGGGAGCGTGAGCCGAACAAGCCCGCGCGGGAGCCGTCACGCGGGCCGAAGCGCGTGCCCCGCGTGCCGCTGAACCCGGCCGTGCCGCACGTCGCCTCCGCCTACCGGGTGAAGCGCACGCCCTGAGCGTTCAACTCACCCGTCCTGAACGTAGGACTCTCGCGCCGCGAACGTAGGACTCTCGCGAGAGTCCTACGTTCGGAACGCGCGTGTCCTGCGTTCGGGTGCCCCGAGTTGAGCGTTCAGGTCAGGCGGGGGAGGAGCGGAACACGGCGTTGCGGACGCGGGGGCTCAGGTTGCGCAGGGCCTCGTGCACGCGGGCGCGGCGCGAGCCCTGGCTCACCTCCGCCACCAGGCCGCCGGCTCGCGCCGACCACGGCGCCAGCTTGAACAGCGGCTCCAGCAGGAACAGCGGCAGGAACTCCACGATCCCGTCGTAGGTGCCGCACAGCTCCTCCAGCCGGTCCTCCGCGTCGGCGTCCTCGGACGACTGGTACCACTGCGAGACCGCCGACCGGAACGCCTGCACGGCCTTCTGCATGAACACCGCCTGCGCGGCGGCCTGGGTGAACTCCGGCGTCCGCAGCCGCCGGTGCACGGCCTCCTGGGTGGCGGTCGGCGCGTGGTCGAACGCCTCCTCGAACATCACGTCGACCTGCGTCAGGTCCTCCAGCACGTCCACCGCGTCGCGGAACAGCCGCTCCACCTCGCCGGGCAGCCTGCTCGACGCGGCCGCCTCCGCACGACCCGGCGTGCCGCCCGCCAACGCGCTGAGCTGCCGCTGGATCGCGCCGAGCTGCCGGTCCGACGACGCGCGCACGCCGTCCATGTGCTCGGCCAGGTGCTCGATGAACCCGTAGATGCTCGTCTGCTGCCTGGTGAGCTGGTCCATCCGCAGCCGCAGCGCGGACAACGGGTCCGTGTCGCCGCCCAACCGCCTGCTCGTCGCGCCCACCAGCGCGGTGAAGTCCTCGACGAACGTCCGGTCGACGTACACCAGCGGCTCACGCCCGAGCAGCTCCCGCAGCTGGATCGCGACGCCGTCCGCCACCACGCCGTTGACCAGCAGGATCAGCTCGGCGTCCGGGTCGGCCTCGCGCACCGCCGAGATCCGCCGCATCACCCCGCCGACGTCCGCGTTGTCCAGCAGGGACCGGGTGATCAGCACGGCGCACCCGCCGGTGCTGTCCGGGAACGTGACCCAGAAGTCCGCCAACGAGTCCTCGGCCGCGCCGATCAGGTGCCGGTGCAGGTAGTCCAGGCCGTTGGCGTCGAGCAGCCGCCGCACCACGCCGTCGAGGTCGTCCGAGCTCAACGACCCGAACAGGTCGCGCGCCGCCTGCCGCACCATGTCCTCGGTGACGGTGAACTCGTGGCCGGGCGTGCGGGACACGTCGTCGGCCATCCGGAACACCCGGTGGCACAACCGGATCACGTTGCGCGCGTTGCCCCGCGCGATGTCCCGCAGGTACCGCGTGGTGTCGACGGTGAACGGCGCCAGCTGCGGCGTGCCGAACACCTGCTCCTGCGCCAGCGCGATGAACTCGCGCACCTCGACCTGGCTCAACCCGGACATCACCACGGTGTACGGGATGCGCTGCCGCACCGCGGGCGGCAGCACGGACTTGAAGTCCGGCAACCCGCACAGCACCAGGCACGCCCCGGCCTTGGCGAACACCTGGAGCAACGTCTGGAACGCGGCCATGGTGCGGGCGTGCGGGCGGCTGTCGGCGGAGAAGATCTTGTCCAGCTCGTCGACCGCCAGCACGAACCGCCGCTGCCTGCCGCCGAACAGCAGGGCGAACACGCCCATCGCCTCCAGCGCGGCCACCTCGGTGTCGATCGGCGTGGCGATGCCCCGCTCCACCAGCACCTGGTCCGGCGTGCCGCCGAGCAGCCACGACCACACCGAGTGCTCGAACCCCGGCCGCAGCAGCAGGGTGAGCGCGGTGCCGAAGTCGTCGTTGTTGGTGACCTCGCGCAGCGTGTCCTGGACCTTGCGCAGCAGCGCGCTCTCCATCAGGCCCAGCCGCTCCACGACCTCCTGCGGCTCCAGCTGCCTGCTGCCGAGCCACTCCAGCATGTCGCTGGTCAGACCGCTGCTCTGCAACGAGTCGGCGACGATGTCCGCGTAGTACTCGCTGACCTGCGCGCGCACGCCCTCGCGGCCGAGCTTCTGCATGAACCGCCGGTACAGCTCGATGAAGCTCTCCGCGGTCGCGTCGAGGTACAGCGCGTGCGTCGGGTCGGCCAGCACCTCGCGGGCGTGCCGGACCAGCCGCACCGCCAGGTGCGTCTTGCCGGTGCCGTAGTCGCCCAGCACGGCCACGACGGTGCCCGTGCGGTCACGCCCACCGCGCGCGGGTGGCGCGTCGAGGTACGAGGTGAGGTGCGCGAGCGCCTGCCGCGTCGCGTCGGTGGTGATCGCCACGTCGACCGCGTCCGGGTCGTCGTCGAAGTCCGTGATCCGGGCGACCGCCATCGGCGAGAAGGGGTTCTTCCGCGGGGGCGGGAGATCGCTGCTACCGCTCATGGCCCATTCCCCAGTCCATTCCGGGACCTGGTGTTCAAGAACGCCCTGATGTCCTCGACGGTCACCAGATCGGCCTCGGTGTAGCCTAGTCCCGTTTCGAGTTTGTGCTCGTAGGTGCCGTGCAGGAATCGCTGCAGCATCGCGACGGATTGGCAGTGCTTGGCCACCAATTCGATCGCGTCGTCACTCATCCGTGGAAAAGTTCCCGCGTCCGCGTGACGCGACAGCCGGTCTTCGGCGAATCGCTGCGCGTCACCGGGGTCGAGCGGACCGAGGTGCAGGGTGATCGGCGGGACCCAGGTTTCCAGTTGGCGCACGACGTCCGCCACCTCGTTCGTGCCCAGGTACGCGGATTCGGTCAGGAACAGCACCTTCGCGTTGCTGAGGACCCGCGCGTAGCGGATCACCTCGTCCACCAGCTCGTTCGGGCTGGGCAGCAGCACGACCAGCGCCACCTCCTCGCGCAACGCCCGGCCGAGCCGGGGGAAGACGCGGCGGGGCACGTTCCGGTCGGCCTCCATCCGGTCCGCCGCGTCCGGTCGCAGCGCGTCGTGGTCCACGAGCAGGTCGAACATCTGGTCGCACACCTCGACCGTGCGCTGGTCGATGGACAGCTCCTGGTCGGTCGGCAGGCAGCCGGTCAGGTCCAGCACGACACCGCGCATCCCCCGACCGGACAGCTCGGCGGCGACCCAGTCCGCGCACCGGTTGACCAGCGCGGTCTTGCCGCAGCCCGACTCTCCGGTGACCAGCACCAGCCGGCCGTACTCCAGCAGCACGGTCAGGTCGCCCATGTCCTGCCGGAACTGCTGGAAGGCGCTCTCCGTGCCGTCCACGGGCACGTAGTAGTCGCGGTGCGCCGGCCGGTGCCACGGGCGCAGCGGGCGCATCGGCGTGCTCTCCCAGCCGGGCAGCGGGAACGGGTTGACGCGCGCCTCGGTCACCGCGCCCACCCCGTGCACTGCGGGTGACGATCCGGGCGTGGAGATGTCACCCGTTCACCCGAACCGGTCGATCGCCTGGTCGGCCCCGATCCGGTCACGCGCGGCAGCGCGGCGGCTCGACCGGCCCGCCCGCCATCCATGCCCACCCCCGTCGCCTCACGGCGGCACACCGAAAGCTTCAGCCTACCGACGGAGAGTCGCACACGGGCGCCATTCCGTTAACCGGCCTACCCGATCGGCCCATGCGCGTTACTACTGTCGGGAATGGACGGAAAAGGCGGGTGATCGCCTCACCACGCCGCCGGCGCGTAGTCCTTCAGGAAGCACCCGTAGAGGTCCTCGCCCAGTTCGCCGCGCACGATCGGGTCGTACACCCGGGCCGCGCCGTCGACCAGGTCCAGCGGCGCGTGGAAGCCCTCGGCGGCCAGCCGGAGCTTGGTCGGGTGCGGCCGCTCGTCGGTGATCCAGCCGGTGTCGACGGCGGTCATCAGGATGCCGTCGGTCAGCATCTCCTCGGCGCTGGTGCGGGTCAGCATGTTCAGCGCGGCCTTGGCCATGTTGGTGTGCGGGTGGCCGGGGCCCTTGTAGGCGCGGCTGAACTGGCCCTCCATCGCGGAGACGTTCACCACGTACTTGCGGCGCGCGGGCGAGGCGGCCATCGCCGGGCGCAGCCGGGAGATCAGGATGAACGGCGCGGTGCTGTTGCACAGCTGCACCTCCAGCAGTTCCACCGGGTCGACCTCGTTGACCCGCTGCACCCAGCTGTTGACCGCCGCCTGGTCGGGCACCAGGCCGCCCGCGTCGATCTCCTTGGACCCGGCGGTCAGCGCCAGCGCCGTCACCGAGGGGATGGTGTCGGCCATCGTGCCCGCCAGCGCGACGGGGTGCGCGGACAGCGTGTGCCCGAACGTCAGCAGCTCGGGCAGCGGGCCGGACGGCAGCGGAGCGGACTCGGCGGCGACCAGGGGCGCGTAGGCGTCGGCCGACCGGCGCACGGTCTGCGCGGCGTTGTTGATCAGGATGTCCAGCGGCCCGGCGGCGGCCACCGAGTCGGCCAGCTGCACGACCTGGGCCGGGTCGCGCAGGTCGATGCCGACCACGCGGAGCCGGTGCAGCCAGTCGGCGCTGTCGGGCATCGACGCGAACCGGCGCACCGCGTCACGCGGGAACCGGGTGGTGATGGTGGTGTGCGCGCCGTCGCGCAGCAGCCGCAGCGCGATGTACATGCCGATCTTGGCCCGGCCGCCGGTGAGCAGCGCGCGCTTGCCGGTCAGGTCCGCGCCCTGGTCCCGCTTGGCCCGGTTCAGCGCCGCGCAGTCGGGGCACAGCTGGTGGTAGAACGCGTCGACCTCGGTGTACCGGCGCTTGCACGTGTAGCAGGACCGGGCGCGCAGCAACGTGCCCGCCGTCGAGCCGGGCTCCGGCTCGCGCAGCAGCAGGCCGCGGGTCTCGTCGTCGATGCGGGACGGCGAGCCGGTCGCGGTCGCCTCGATGACGGCGCGGTCGGCGGCCGTGACGGACGCGCGGCGGTCGGCCTTGCGGCGCTTGCGCAGGCTCTTCCAGATGCCGGCGGTGGCCCGGCGGACGGCTACCGCGTCGGGGTGCTCGGTGTCCAGTTCGTCCACTTGGGCGAGCACCCGGAGGGCGATTTCCAGTTCGGCGGGGTCAATCGACACGCCCAGCACTCTACCTGCGGTGAAATCCACCCCTGGACGGGTGAAATTCGCGTGAGCCACCGCTAGGGTGCCCGGCATGCCTACAGCGGGTACCGGTCCTCGTCTGGTGGGCAGCCTGAAGCACGCGGACGTGATGAAGAGCCTGCGCCTGATCGGTGACCTGATCCCCGAGTTCGAGGGGTGAGGTCGCGGGTGCCCGGCTTGCTTACAGGGGGTACCGGTCCTCGGGTGCGGCGACTGGCGCACCCCGACGACGTCGTCCGGGCGCGTGCCCTCGGCCTGCCCCGCGGTCGCCCGGTCCTCGCCGTGTTCGGCTCGGCCGACGCCCTGGACACCGGACTCGCCGCCGCCGTGCTCCCGGTGCTGCGCGCCGTGCTCGCCGCCGCCGCACGCGCGGACGCGACCGTGGTCACGACGGGCGCCGACGTCGGCGTCACCCACCTCATCGGCCTGGCCGCCGAGTCGCTGGACGGCCGCTGGCCCCGGTTGGAGCGCGTCCCGCCGAACCCCCCGGTGG
>NZ_JBFAAX010000234.1:0-8724 GCF_040639995.1 Actinosynnema sp. NPDC023658
GAGCTGGGCCGATCTTGACCTGTGATCGGCCTCCACCTCTCTACCTGCACTCCAGCGCCCCCGGCAGGATTCGAACCTGCGACCTCGGGATTAGAAGTGCCTGTGACCCTCGTCTCCATAACGTCTAGCAGGACTTTTAGTGTGGAGCCGCATCTCGCTAGTGCCTCTGTGGTCACCACATTCCGGCAGTTGGCTCCACGCGAGACTCCACAGTCATCGTGTCCAAGTCTGGCTAGATGATCATGTTTGTAGACGTCGAGAGCTGCAGGGAATGGGCGAGATCTAACGTCAATTCGGCTTGCTTGTGAACCCTCGCCACCGAGTCAAGTTGCGCCTCTCGATTATCAATTTAGATCATTGAAGCTAGGGGGCCTTACTCCTAGTTCTTCCCGGGCGACAGAAAGAAAATCCTGGCGATATTCCTTTATAAAGTTAAGTCGCAGTGTAATTAACTCAGATCTCTCGGAGTTTTCGAGTGCAGCCGAACTTCCTTGCTCCAAGCTTGGCAAGGTTGGTCGGATCTTATCTATTTGTTGTGCGCGATCAGCAATAAAGTCGAGCATTCTGGTTGACCCGATGAGCTGGATCTCTGCGACTGTGCCGACAAGAACTGAAAACTGATTCAGGTATTGCCTATAGCAGATGTCGTATAAATGTCCCTGCTTTGTGGTTAACTGCTTCAGGATGTCTTCCAAGTCACGGAGACCTCCTAAGAAACCTCCATACATCCGAACTTTTTCGGCACGCCACTGCGCGACGTGCTCGTGACCGATTTTTAATAAATCTGTTAGCTGTTCTCTTTTCCAGCGAGTCTCTTCACGCGTGCGTTCTTTCCAGGCGTTTATAAGTTGAGCGAAAGTGGGTCCAGTTGCTCCGATCAGTGCAGCGCCGATGGGTACAACGATCGCGATCCATGTAGGTACTTGCAGGTTAGACATGCATGCAATATACCGTATCTGCTAGCAGTGCACGTACCTCTGCAGGCGTGATGGCTAATACTCCGTGTAAAATAGGTGTTCTGTCTAGGTATTCGACAGTTTCTGACCTGCGGAATAGTGGTGTGAGTTTTCACTCTCCACCGCTTCGCAACATTCTCTCCAACTGCACTCCCATCCAGCCGTATTGCTGCATACTGCTGTTTTTCGCGATATTTTCGTAGTATCCGATTGCGATCGACTGACGACGCCTTACGGATGGCATGCAGCCGTGAAGCCACAATAGCAAGTCCACCAGCACGTGTTCGGAAGATGTCCAAACCCAACCTTCCGCAAAGTCCATGCCGAGTGCCCTTCTCCCCTCTTCTCCCCACTTGATCTTAAGCGCTCCCTCGCCATTTCCGTAGTTGATCCAGCATCCTTGGCCCAGTAGAAAAATCGCGTCAATGGCCGGTATCGCCACTCCATCTTTGATGTGCACGGGTTGGGTTGCCGAAAGCAGGGACCCGATTGTGTCTGTAGCCATCTTATTTTCAAAACAAATCGCGAAGTATGGAGGGCTATCGTAGAATCGTGCACGATCTGTATGGTTGGTAAGAATCTCGTCGCCGTTGAGGTGCTGATTCTGTAGTATTTTTAGCTTGAAACCTTTATCAATGCAATCTTGAAGGTTCTCCTTGGTGAGCGTTGTCTTCACTTCACATGAAGCGGCCACGCCCTCGATGATCATGAGCCCAGGAGTGTCCTGGTCACTACGGAAAGGCTGATCTTCGTTTGATACTACAACGTCCATCTGGGGTGACCTGCGTGATTGGCGATCAATTATCTCGCCAGTTCCTACGGTAAGTCGTCGCGGTAGATGTTGTGAGAGGAAGCTCCTAAAAGATGATTCAATCTCGCCACCTTTTATTCCTGGGTGTTGGAATGATGCCCGAGCATGCAGCAGTGATGCTTTCAACTGTGCTTCGTAGGCTTTGAACCTGTCTGTCAAGTCGGTCATGATTTCCTTAATTGGCGTTAGAGTTGAAGTTGAACTTATGATGTTCAGACGAAGGGTGTCCGCCGGTTCTGATGGCCCGCTTAATTTTACTGATTCGAGCTGTTAGCGTCAAACGCGCAGTCGAGTCCAAGTTCGACAATCCGGTGTGTCCCAGGTGACCTCAAGGGGTGATTTAATCTTTAATAAGATTGAAGTTTTGTTAGCTGTGGGAATCTTCTGGTCGATTGTTCGATGGCTGAAAACTTGCTGCGAATCCGAATGACTATGCGGACGTAAAGCGGTGAAGTGCGCAATTAGGATACCGTGGCGAGTATGTCATATGATGACAGTCATGACTGAGCCGCCTGCGGAGTTGAAGTGGAAAGTGCACGGAAGTCGAAGCTTGTACGACAATGAATGGATTAGGCTGAGACTTGTTGATGTCGAACCGCCAGACGGCAGTCGGTTCGAGCATCACGTGGTAAAGCTGCATCATGTCGCAGTTGCACTGCTTCTGAATGAGCGCGAAGAGGTATTGACGCTGTGGCGGTATCGGTTCGCCGTTGATCAGTGGGGTTATGAACTCATTGGCGGGCTTGTTGAGGAAGGTGAAAATCCGGCCGCTACGGCTGCACGGGAAGCTGTAGAGGAGACCGGCTGGCGACCGATTGGCGAGCCGGAGCACATCGCTACGTTTCAGCCGTTGCCCGGCATGGTCGATGCTCCGGTAAACGCCTACATCTGGCGGAATGCTGAAAAGGTCGGCGAGCCTACCGACGCTGAGGAAGCCGCGCGGATCGAGTGGATTCCGATTGATCGGATGTTGGATCTGATCAAACGCGGTGAAGTGCTCGGCTCGGGGGCGATTGTGCCGCTATTGTTCTACCTGGCCTCACGCAACACCGGGTCCGCCGATCTCGGGTAGCTGGAGCTTGGCTAGGCGTTGGCGTTGGCGGTCGGAGCCGATGCGGGAGGCTAGTTGGCGGGCCTTGGCCGCGTAGTTCAGTGCTCCCTTGCTGTCGCCTGCGGTGGCGTAGGCGAAGGCTAGGTCGGCGTACATGTGGAGTTGGGCGCGGATGGCGGAGTGTGGGGACGTTTCCAGTTCCCGCACTGCCGCTTCAAGGTTTATGACCGCGTTGTGGTCGGCGAGGCGCACGAGTGCGCTGCCGCGCCACCTGGCTAGGTGTCCGTCATTCAGCATGAGGTGCGGCAGCTCGGGGTCGATCGGGTTCGTGGGCAGAAGTGCTTGTGCCGCATCGAACACGCGCAGGGACTCGTCGTGGTGTCCGGCCGCTGCGAGTCCTTCCCCGTGCGCTGCGGCGAGCCAGCTTCGCAGGAGAGACGGGGCGCGGTTCTCCGCTACGTACCTGGCGTACGCCAGCAGCTCGACTGCTGCGGCGGGTTCGCCGATGTCCAAGAGAATCACGGCTTGCTGGGCTGTGGCGTGCGCCAAGAGTTGAGGCGAGTCCGCTTCGCGGGCGGATACCTTGGCATCCTCGTGGTACTGCCACGCCTGTAGTTGAGAACCTCGGTCGAGTGCTGTCCAGCCAGCGAGCGTGCGCGCATCTGTGAGGATGGCTGCCAGGCGTTCGCGGAGGTGGGTGCTCACGCTGAACGTCTTGACGCCTTCCATCTGGCGGACGAGGTTGTTCAGCTGGTCAAGAACGACGACGGCACCGAATCGTGCATCTGAGTTGCGCAGGTCGTTGACTTGGCGTTGGAACAGATCGACGGTGTCGCGGTCGATACTGCGCGCGACGATCAAGCGGTCGCGGAGTTCTTCGGCCGATTCGTTGATGTGTTCTGGCGGGAAGCCTAGCTCTTCGTTGGTTCGGCCGTAGAACTCGCGGAAGAGGCGTTGGTAACCGGGGTCGGTTACTTCTACGCGGCCGTTCTCCCAGCGGGACAGCATGACGGATAGGGCTGACTCGCTGGCTACGGGTATGCCTAGCGTCTGTCCTCGGGCGAGGAAGTAGCTTACTACCTGTGCTTGGGTGCGTCCGGACTCTCTGCGGATGCCCTGGAGCCGCGTGAGCGGCGGGTCACCACGTCTCTGGCCTGCCACGTTCTCCCCGTCCCCTGAGGCCGTGACCTGCGGACTTAACTCCACCTAACAGGTGGCGTGTTAGCCGCTGGCAATTATCTCTTCCCCCTGTTCGGCGGTCTGCTGTTGCCATGACAGTGACGCAAGAACCGCCGAACGACTACCGCGAATCAGTCCTTTCTTCGCGTCTCGTCGTCAAGTCGGTTGGTGAGCGTCCCGAGTTGGGCGCGCAATCCGCGAATCTCGCGGATGATGGTGTTCAACAGCGGGATCACCGGGTTATCGGCCTGAGCCGCGGTGACGTCTGCTTCCGGTGGATTTTGACCGGTCAAAACTGCGGTCAGGTGCTGCGGATGCCAGTCGAGCGCGATCGACAGCGCTTCGAGAGTGCGCGGATTGCGTCGGCGTTGAATTCGGCCTTGCTGGATCTCTCGCACGATCGCGAGCGAGACTCCCGACTTCTCGGCAAGTTCCCGCTGCTTCAGCGCCAGCTCGGTCGCGCGGGCGTTGACTGCCGCCGCGACTGCCGACCAATCCTCTTCCACGTACGCCTCCGTGCTCCGCCCTCAGCGCCGACGTTAGCGCGCGGTTCGGGCGGATTCCGGAGCTATGACTGAGATCAGCGGTGATTGACCGATAATCAACGCTTATGTCAGCGCTCCGAGCGGTGAAATCAGTCTTTCGGAGGCGTGACTAATGAGTGCGACAACCAACCAGGGCGCAGATGCGCCCACCTTCTACACGGTGCGCGAGGCCGCGCGGATCATGCGCATCGCACCAGCGACGTTGTACCGGGCGATCCGGGAAGACGCCTTCCCTGCGATCCGTGTCCGTACGCGGTACGTGGTGCCGGCGAGGGCGGTCGAGGAGATGGCTCGGCGGGCGGTGGACTCGGGCGGCGTGGTCGACGTGGTCGGCATGGCTGCCGAGCGGCGGACCGCCCGTGAGGCTGCTCGGCTGACCGGGGGTGCCTCGTGGTGAACCCGGAGAACTACTACGAGGTGATCGCGGCAGATCTCGACCGGTTCGCGACGGTGCCGGACGAGGTGTTGTGGGAGATCGTCACGTTGGACGGCCGGTGCCTGTGGCTGGTGCCGACCGACGAGGTGCCCGAGTGGGACGGGGAGGAGTTGACCAACCGGGAGTTGGCTGCCCGGTTGTGTGCGGAGTGCCGGGCACAGCGTGCGTGCTTGGAGTTGGAGTTGCGTACGGCTGGTGCCGACACGGTCGGTGTGTGGGGTGGTCTGTCCGAGGAGGATCGGCGGGCGCTGTACCCGGTGTGGCTGGCGCGGCGTGGCCGGATGGGTGGGCCGTCGTCATGACGATCGACCTGACGGTTACCCAGGTGCTCGCCGGTGTCGGTGTGCTGTTAGCGCTGGTGATGGTGTGGCGAGCCGGTTCACGTAAGGCCAGGGCTGCGGCGGATACGGCGCGTGCCGGTGCCCGGTTGCTGTCGCTCACGGGTCGGGTGCTCGTGACGGCTGGCGTCATCGTGGGTGTGCAGTGGTTGGTGATCACGCACGGTCGGGACTCCACGTTGCTGTGGGTGGTGCTCGGTCTGCCGGCCCTGTTCTCCGCCTACACGCTCACCAGGGCACTGACGGTGACTGCGGTGGACGGTCCGCGTCGCAGGGGTGATCGACGGTGAACACCCCGAACCGGTCGGGTGTGGGAAGGGTGGTCGCCTTCGGGCGGCCACCCGCCGCGCCGGACGAGAGCACAGCGGCCAGGCTCGCACGGGAGGCCGCTGAGGCAGCGGAGTTGCGGGCGCACCAGGCACGGCCGGACGTGGTCGCGTTGCGGGTGGAGCGGGTGCGGTCGCAAGTCGACCGGTTGTGCTGGGCGGGGATCGTGCTCGGGCTGGGATTCACCATGACCAACGTCCAGCACTTCGCATCGGCCGGTGCTCCGGTCGGGTCGTTGCCGTGGTTGGCGGCGTGGCTGCTCGACCCGACGGTGTCGCTCGTGCTGCTGGCCATCCTGCGGGCGGAGCAGGTGACCGCTCGGTACCGGGTGCGTACGGGGCCGTGGGTGCGGCGGGCGAAGTGGTTCACGCTCGCGGCCACCTACGTCATGAACACCTGGGCGTCGTACGCGGCCGGGTCGGTGTCGGGGATCGTGCTGCACTCGGTCCCGCCGTTGGTGGTGTTCGTCGCGGCGGAGGCGGTCACCGATCTACGGGACAAGCTGACCGAAGCGGTGTCGGCGGCGTTCACGGAAGCTGGCGAGAGCGCGCCAACGGCCGTTCACGAGTCGCCACGACGTATGAGGGCCAGGAGCAGGCGCACGGGCGGTCGGACGTCGTTCGGTGAGTACCTGGCGACAGCACGGGCTGCGTGGACACCAGAGACCACAGTGACACCGGCGTGGGTCCGTGAGGTCTCGGGGTGCTCGCGTGGGCTGTCGTCACGGCTGGCGGCCACGTTGATGCGCGAGCTGGACCGAGGTGAGCCGTCGTGAACGCGGAGAACGGCCCGCTCCCGGTGCAGACGTCCAGCCGTGAGCTCATGAACGCCGTTCTTGAGGGCGAGTTCGTGAACGACCAGTCGTCGGGGAAGTCGTGGGCGCGGCGCGTTGCGGAGTGGTGGCAGCGTTCGTCGCGGGTGCCGGCGGTGCTGAAGTCGCGACAGCTGGTGATCCAGGCCGTCAAGGATCTCGTGGTGGCGGTGCTGCGGTCGCCGTTCCGGTTGGTCGGTGCGGTCGCGCGTGGCCTGGTGGTCGCGCTTCGGTGGTGGCGGTCGTGGGTTCGGGTTGCCGACTACCGGGCGGCTGCGGAGCAGTCGGAGAAGTTGGCGGACAAGTTCACCGACATCCGGTCGTTGGGGTTGTTCCGGTGGAAGGTCACCGGCGCCACCCTCGCGGCCACCGCCATGGTGGTCGCGGTGCTCGATCTCGTCTATGGGCATCGGGTGCTGTGGGTCGGTGGCGCGACGGTCGCGGTCGGCTTGGCGTTGCTGGGTCGCCGCAAGGACGGCTCACCGGGACGCAAGCCCGTGTTGGCCGGCCCTCGCACGCTGACGTGGACCATGGACCCTCAAGTGCTCGTGGACGCGTTCCGCGATGCGAAGCTCATCGGTAAGGACGAGAGCTTGCGGCTGGTCGAACGCGCCACCAGACAGGGTGACGGGTGGGCGGTCACCGTGGACCTGCCCGCCACCCGCAAGGCCACCGACGTGGTCAAGAACCGGGAGGCGTTGGCCTCGGCGCTCGCGGTGGACGAGGTACAGCTCATCGTGGAGCGCGTGCGCGGCAACGGCGGCCACGCCGGACGCGTGGCGCTGTGGGTAGCCGATGAAGATCCTTACGGCTCGGCTCCACAACGGACACCGTTGCTCACGGTGGAGCGCTGGGACGCGTGGCGGCCGGTGCCGTTCGGACGGGACGCGCGGCAGCGGCGGGTCGATCTGCCGTTGGTGTGGACGTCGCTTCTCGTGGGTGCAATCCCTAGGCAGGGCAAGACTTTCGCGGCACGGTTGGCAGCCGCGGGCTTGATCCTGGACCCCCACACCCGGCTCTACGTGGCCGACTTCAAGGCCGGTAAGGACTGGTACGCGGCAGCGCAAGTCGCACACCGGTTCATGGCAGGCGACGAACCCGCACACGTCCTGGCGCTCGTGGACTGGCTCGTGGAGCTGGTCTCTGAGGTGCAGGGCCGCTATCGCCGGATGCAGGAGTTGGACGACGAGGTGTGTCCCGAATCGAAGATCACGCCAGCCATGTCCCGCGACCTGACTCTGAACATGCCGGTGACCGCGATCTTCGTTGACGAGGTGCAGATCCCGTTGGAGGACCGCACACCGTTGGAGGTGCAGGGGAAGAAGCTCACGGCAGGGGAGTACGTGGGTGAGCTGTTGACGTGGCTGGCTCGCAAGGGTCCGGCCGCCGGGATCGTGCTCGTGCTGGCGACTCAACGGCCGGACAGCAAGACCATTCCCAGCAACCTCCGGGCGGTGCTCGGCTCACGGTTCGCGCTACGGGTCATGGACTGGCGCGACAGCAACATCGTGTTGGGCGAGCAGATGAACACACGCGGCTACGACAGCAGCCGCCTACTCGCCACGCACAAGGGCGTCGGCATCCTCCGACCGGACGGCGAGACCACCGCAGGGGCCGACGTACTCGCCACCACCGTCCGCACCTACTACATGCCCAACGAGGACTGGCGAACCATCTGCGCCCAAGGGAGGGCACTGCGGGAGGCAGAGGGCACGTTGAGCGGCCACGCGGCCGGACAGGACCATCGGCCGACGCTCGATCACGCCGCCGTGGCGAAGGCCCTCGGAACGGTCGCCGAACGCACCAAGGAAGCGGAGCTGCCCGAACCGCTGGCCTCCGTTATGGAGTACCTAGGAGACGATCTCCAGCCCGGTGGCCGCGACTTCGTGCCCACGGCGGAGTTGGTGGCCGCACTCGATGTCGAGCCCAAGGCGTTCGGTCTGCGCATGAGCGAGATCGGGTGCAAGCCGACCCGCGACCGGATCACCACCGACGACGGGGTACGGCAGGTGCGCGGCTACCTCGTCGAGGACATCCGCACGGCTCTGACCGCCCTGCGGAACGGGACGATCGTGGACGGGGAGGTGGTCGAGGATGACGACTGACCCGTCCCACACCCGTCAACCCGTCACGTCCGCTGGGACGGGTCCAAGACGGACCCTCACCAGCGCAAACAGCCTCTTGTGACGCGTGGGACGCGGGACGGGTCACCCGTCCCAGGACGCGCGAAACGGCCGTGTGCGGTGCCATCCGGATGGATGGTCCGCACA
>NZ_JBFAAX010000235.1:0-2812 GCF_040639995.1 Actinosynnema sp. NPDC023658
TTCATCAACACCATGCCGGTGCGGGTCCGCGTCGAGGGGGCCGAGCCGGTCGCGGACTGGCTGCGCGCGCTGCAGGACGCCCAGGCCGAGTCGCGGCGGTTCGAGCACGTGCCGCTGACCGACATCCAGTCCTGGAGCGAGGTCGACCGCGGCACGGGCCTGTTCGACAGCGTGGTGGTGTTCGAGAACTACCCGATCGAGCTGGCCGAGGACATGGGCCTGCGCGAGCTGTCCGCCGTGGAGACCACCAGCTTCCCGCTCAGCGCCACCGTGTACCCGAACGAACGGCTCGGCGTGCTGCTCGGCTACGAGCCGGCGATGTTCGACGCGGCCACGGTCGAACGGCTGGGCGACAGGCTGCACCGGCTGCTGGTCGGCCTGGTCGCGGACCCCGACCGGCCGGTGGCCGAGGTGCCGTGGCTGTCCGAGGACGAGATCCGCCAGGTGATCTTCGACTGGAACGGCACGATGGTCAGCGAGCCGACCGCGACGATCCCGGAGCTGTTCGCGGACCAAGCGGCCCGCACCCCCGACGCCGTCGCCGTGACGTGCGAGGGCGAGCACCTGACCTACCGGGAGCTGGACGAGCGGACCAACCGGCTGGCCCACCACCTGGTGGGGCTCGGCGCCGGGCCGGAGCGGATCGTCGCCCTGCGGTTCCCGCGCTCGCTCGACCAGGTGGTCGCGGTGCTGGGGGTGCTCAAGTCGGGGGCGGCCTACCTGCCGCTCGACCCGGCCTACCCCGAGGACCGGATCACGGCCACGGTGGAGGACGCCCGGCCGGTCGCCACGCTCTCGGAGCTGCCCGACCTCACCGGCCTGCCCGGCACGCCCCCGGCGCCGGCGCTGCGCCCGGACCACGCGGCGTACGTGATCTACACCTCCGGCTCGACCGGGCGGCCCAAGGGCGTGGTGATCCCGCACGGCAACGTGGTGCGGCTGTTCTCGGCCACCGACCACTGGTTCCACCTCGGCCCCGACGACGTGGTGTCGATGTTCCACAGCTACGCCTTCGACGTGTCGGTGTTCGAGCTGTGGGCGGCGCTGCTGCACGGCGGCCGGCTGGTGGTCGTGCCGCACGCGGTGTCCCGCTCGCCGCGCGACTTCGCCCGGCTGCTGGCCGACGAGGGCGTGACGATCCTGAGCCAGACCCCGTCGGCGTTCTACCAGCTCATCCCGGAGAAGCCGACCGGCCTCGCGCTCCGCTGCGTGATCTTCGCCGGCGAGGCGCTGGAGCTGCGGAAGCTGGAGGGCTGGGACGGTCCCGGCGCGCTGATCAACATGTACGGCATCACCGAGACCACCGTGCACGTCACCTACACCGAGGCCGACGGCAGCATCGGCGTGGCGATGCCGGACCTGCGGATCTACGTGCTGGACGAGGACCTCAACCCCGTGCCGCCGAACGTCCCCGGCGAGATGTACGTGTCCGGGCCCGGCCTGGCCCGCGGCTACCTCAACCGGCCGGGCCTGACCGCGTCCCGGTTCGTCGCGGACCCGTTCGGGCCACCCGGTTCCCGCATGTACCGCAGCGGTGACCTGGCCCGGTGGGAGGACGGCGTGCTGCACTACCTGGGCCGCGCCGACCAGCAGGTCAAGGTCCGCGGGTTCCGGATCGAACTGGGCGAAGTGGAATCCGTGCTCGCCGCGCATCCCGCGGTCGCCCAGGTCGTTGTACTGGCCAACGAGCAACGCTTGGTGGCGTACTTCGTGCCGGACAAGCCGACTACGGCATCGGAGCTGCGCGACCATGTGGTCGGGCAGGACCCTGGCCGTGTGGTCACGTTCGTGGAGGCGGGTGCGGGACCGGTTGTTTCCGGGCCGATTCACGCGGATGTCATCCGTGTGACGGGTGTCACTCGTCAACTGTGAAGCTCCGGGGAGCCCCCGAAAGACGGTTGTCGCTTTCGTCGTCTTGGTCCTAGCTGGAGGTGCGCCCGCACAGGGGCGTCCCTGCGCTGAGAGGACCGTCATGGCGAAAACCCTGCATCGCCTGATCACCGCGCTGGCCGCGGCCGTGGCCGCGATCGGCCTGATGACCGTCGCGCCCGCGTCGGCCGAGACCTCGGACACCGGTGTGTCGCCGTTCGTCGTCGGCGGCACCCGCGTGTCCACCAGCACCTACCCGTGGGTGGTGTACCTGGCCACCAGCACCGGCGGCCAGTTCTGCGGCGGCACGCTGGTCAAGGCCAACAAGGTGGTCACCGCCGCGCACTGCGTGAGCGGCCGGAGCGCGTCGAGCACCCGCGTGGTGCACGGCCGCGACGACAAGCAGAGCACGGCCGGCACCGTGGCCACGGTGAGCTCCATCTGGGTCCACCCCAGCTACCGGACCGCCAGCTCCGGCAACGACGTCGCGGTGCTCACCCTGGGCACCAGCATCAGCTCCACCTACCTGCCGCTGGCGACCCCGTCCGACACCGCGCTGTACGCGGAGGGCACCAGCGCCCGGATCTACGGCTGGGGCACCACGTCCTCCGGCGGCTCGGCCTCGCGCTACCTGCTCGGCGCGACCGTGCCGGTGACCTCCGACGCGACCTGCCGCACGGCCTACTCCAACTACAGCAGCACCGCGATGGTGTGCGCCGGCTACCCGCAGGGCGGCACCGACACCTGCCAGGGCGACTCGGGCGGTCCGCTCGTCGCGGGCGGCAAGCTCATCGGCGCCACCTCGTTCGGTCGTGGCTGCGCGCTCGCCGGTTACCCGGGCGTGTACTCGCGGATCGCGACCTACTACTCCGTGATCACCGCGCAGCTGTAGAGCCGTGCGACGTGCCCACGACCGGGAGCCTTCCCGGTCGTGGGGACCCGC
>NZ_JBFAAX010000235.1:2822-8717 GCF_040639995.1 Actinosynnema sp. NPDC023658
CCCCAACACCCCCCCCCACCCCCCCCCGCTCGTGACCGGCGTCCCCCCGCCCCCCCCCCGGGGCCCACCCCGGGCGGGGGCCCCCCGCACCGCCGTGGCCCCGGGCCGACTGCCACGGGGTTCCCGTGATGTGAAGCACCCCGGTTGGACAGGACATGTCTGGTGTGGATGCTTCTACCCATGCACGGTGAACAGCACTACCTCGTGGGCTTGGACCTGACCGGTCGGCGGGTCGTCGTCGTGGGCGGCGGCACGGTGGCGCAGCGCAGGTTGCCCAGGCTGGTCGCGGCGGGCGCGAGGGTCGAGGTGATCTCGCCCGAGGTGACCCCGGCGGTCCAGGGGATCGTCGACGGCGGCGAGGCGACGTGGCACGCCCGCGAGTACGCCGACGGCGACCTCGACGGCGCCTGGTACGTGCTGGCCTGCACGTCCTCGCCCGAGGTGAACGCCCGGATCACGGCGGACGCCGAGGAGCGCCGGGTGTTCTGCGTGCGCGCCGACGTCGCCGTGAAGGGCACGGCCGTGACGCCCGCCGTGGGGGAGCACGACGGCCTGCTGGTCGGTGTCCTCGCCGGTGGCGAGCACCGCCGGTCCGCCGGGGTGCGGGACGGGCTGCTGTCGGCGCTGCGCGACGGTTCCCTGGCCGACCACCACGACCAGCCGGCGGGGGTCGCGCTGGTCGGCGGCGGTCCGGGCGACCCCGACCTGATCACCGTGCGCGGGCGCAGGCTGCTGGCCAGGGCGGACGTGGTGGTGGCCGACCGGCTCGCGCCGCGCGAGCTGCTGGACGAGCTGCCGCCGCACGTCGAGGTGGTGGACGCGGCGAAGATCCCGTACGGCCGTGCGGCGACCCAGGACTTCATCAACACCACGCTGGTCGACCACGCCAAGGCCGGCCGGTTCGTGGTCCGCCTCAAGGGCGGTGACCCGTACGTGTTCGGCCGGGGCTTCGAGGAGCTGATCGCGTGCGCCGAGGCCGGCGTGCCGGTCACCGTCGTGCCCGGGGTGACCAGTGCGTTCGGCGTGCCGGCGCTGGCGGACGTGCCGGTGACGCACCGGGGCGTGGCGCACGAGGTGGTGGTCGTGTCCGGGCACGTCGCGCCGGACGACCCGAGGTCGCTGGTCGACTGGTCGGCGTTGGCGCGGTTGAGCGGCACGGTCGTGATCCTGATGGGGGTCGAGCGGGCGGCGGCGTTCGCGGACGCCCTGATGACGGGTCGTCCGGGCGACACCCCGGTGTCGGTGATCCAGGAGGGCAGCACCCGGACGCAGAAGGTCGTGCGGTCCACGCTCGCGTCCCTGGCCGCGGACATCACCGAGCAGGGCATCCGCCCGCCCGCGATCATCGTTGCGGGACCGGTTGCCGCACTGGCGGGCGAACTGCCGTTCCGCTCCTGAGCGCCCACCCCGCCCCGGCGGCGACGACCACGACGAGCCCCGCCAGCGCGGCCCACGTCGTGCCGCCGGGGCGGACCAGCGCCTCGCCGCGCAGCGCCTGCCAGACCAGCAGGGCGAACAGACCGGTGTAGCCGAGCGCGGCCACGGCCACCAGGCGGGTGCGGACGCGTTCGGCCAGTCCCAGCGCGGCGAGTCCGAGCGCGAGCAGGACCATCACCTGGAGCCCGTGCATGCCGAAGAAGTGCGGGACGCGCAGGTCGCCGCCGGTGGTGCTCCACCCGGTGAGCGGCATCCCCGGTCCGCCGTCGGGCACGCCGACGCTGTGCCCGGCGACCAGTTCGACCTCCCGGCCGCCCGCGTCCACGGCGGTAACCTCCTTGCGCTGGGCCACCATCAGGTAGCCGGAGGCCATGCCGAGGATCGCCAGGTACAGCCCGGTCCGCACGGCCCACCGCACGTCCGGCCCGCCGAAGCGCTGGAACGACAGCACCAGCGCCAGCACGACGTTGGCCAGGAACATCGCCGGGATGGCGGTGCCGAACGTGATCTGCACGAACTGGTTCAGCGGGTCGTCGGAGCTGTTGTAGTGGGTGAACATGCCGCGGCCGGCCTGGAGGGCGATCAGCCCGACCTCCACGAACATGATCGCCGCGATGAAGGTGGCGGCACCGGAGGTCCACCGCTTCCCCTTGTGCGGCACGGAGAGCAGCCACGACAGCGTGGCCGAGTAGATCGCCAAGGACACCGCGAACTTGAACGGCTTCGCCCACAGCGGAGCGCCCTGCAACACCCGCCCGTCGAGCAGCAGCGCCACCGCGCACCCCGCCGCGCCCACGGCCATCACCGCGGCCAACCACAGGGTCGGCCGGTGCCACGTCTTCGTCATGGGCACCAGCCTCGGCCGGCGCGGCGTCAAGATCACTGGTGCTGCCCCTGCACCGGGAGGTAGGGCAGGCCGGCCCCCGCCGATGCTTTCATGAGCTGAGCTAATGCAGTTCTTAGAAAGGATGCATTGGATTTATGCGTGCTGCTCCAGCACGGTGGAGTGGTGAGCGATTCAGTGCAGAACACCCGTGTGGTCGTCGTCGGAGGCTCCCACCTGGGCCGTCACCTGTCCGAGAGCTTCGCGGCGCTGGGCGCGGAGGTCATCACCGCCAGCCCCCGCCACGGCGAGCACCTCGACCTCTCCGACGAGGCCGGCGTCGAGCGGTTCGCCGCGAAGATCGGCGAGGTCGACCACCTGGTCTCCACCGCCGCCATGCCCGCCAACGGCCCGCTGGGCGACCTGGGCGCGGAGGGCATCCGCAGGGCGTTCGACGCGAAGGTCGTCGGTCCGCTGCTGCTGGCCAAGCACCTGCGGGTCACCCGGTCGATGACGTTCTTCTCCGGCTTCGCGGCGTGGCGGCCCCAGCGGCACCGCACCGTCATGGCGGCCACCAACGGCGCGGTGAAGTTCCTGGTGGAGGCCCTCGCGGTGGAGTTGGCGCCGGTCCGGGTCAACGCCGTCTCGCCCGGCATCGTCGACTCGGGCGTGTGGCCGCCGGAGTTCCTGGCCACCGCCGGCGACCGCGCCCTGACCGGCACCGTCGGTCGGCCCGACGACATCGCCCAGGCCGTCCTCTACGCCGTGACCAACCCGTTCGTCACCGGTGCCGTGCTGCACGTGGACGGCGGCGCGCGGTTCGCCTAGGGCGGCCCCGGTCCGCCGCGGTTCCTAGGACGCCGCACCCAGGCGCAGGCCCAGCTCGCGTGCCGGCTCCACCACGTGCCCGTGCTCGCACACCGGCACGAGCGAGACGCGCCCGCCGCACCCGACGTGCTCCGGCTCGACGGGCGGCGGGCCGTCCGCGAGGTGGCGGTCGCCCCACGCCATCAACGCCATGAGCACCGGCCACAGCTCGCGCCCCGACGGCGTCAGCGCGTACTCGTACCGCTGCCGGGAGCCGAACTCCCGGTACGGCACGCGTTCCAGCAGCCCGGCGTCCACCAGGGACGACAGTCGGCTGCTCAGCACGTTGCGCGCGACGCCGAGGTGCTCGCGCAGCTCCTCGAACCGGCGGACGCCGTTGGAGACGTCGCGGACGACCTGCAGCGACCACCGCTCACCGAGCAGCGCCAGGGCACGCGCGATCGAGCACCGGTCGTTGTCGATGACGACTCCCATGGCCACGACTGTACTCCAGGGTTGCCGATCGAGACCCAGCCGAGCTAGGTTTCGCTCAGGGACTCAGCCTGAGGGGACAGCCATGCGACTCGAAGACCACCCGACCGTGCGCCAGGTCCGGGACAACCCGAAGCCGACGCCCCCGTCACGGGTGAGCACGCGGTGGTTGCGGGAACTGGCCGAGCAGGCAGGGGCCGACGACGTCGGGGTCGTGCCGGTCGACCTGCCGGAGCTGGAGGTCGACCGGGAGCACGCGCGGACGGCGTTGCCGGGCGCGCGGACCTACGTCGCGTTCTGCGTGCGGATGAACCGGGACAACGTGCGCAGCCCGTTGCGCAGCATCGCCAACACCGAGTTCCACCAGACCCTGGACGACGCCGACGCGGTCGGGCACCGCCTGGCCAGGGCGCTCCAGGAGGCCGGCTACCGCGCCGTGCACCCCGCCGCCGCCTTCCCGCAGGAGATGGACGACTTCCCGGGTCGCGGGTGGGTCGTGTCGCACAAGCTGGTGGCGCAGGCGGCGGGGCTGGGGCGGATCGGCATCCACCGCAACCTGATCCACCCCCGGTTCGGCAACTTCGTCCTGCTCGGCACCGTGGTGGTGGACTTCGAGGTCGACGAGCACTCGTCACCGACGGACTTCAACCCGTGCCGGGAGTGCAAGCTGTGCGTGGCGGCGTGCCCGGTCGGCGCGATCTCGAAGGACGGCGCGTTCAACTTCCTGGACTGCTACACGCACAACTACCGCGAGTTCATGAGCGGGTTCACCGACTGGGTGGAGAACGTCGCGGACAGCGCGGACCGCGAGGACTACCGGCGGCGGGTGTCGGCGTCGGAGTCGGCGTCGATGTGGCAGAGCCTGGCGTTCCGGCCGAACTACAAGGCCGCGTACTGCATGGCCGCGTGCCCGGCGGGGGAGGACGTCATCGGCCCGTTCCTGACCGACCGCAAGGCGTTCCTGGCGGACGTGGTGAAGCCGTTGCAGGACAAGGAGGAACCGGTCTACGTCGTCCCGGGCTCACCGGGCGAGGCCCACGTCCGCAAGCGCTTCCCCCACAAGACCGTCCGCGAGGTGTCGAACGGCCTGTGACCCGTGGTCACCCCGCCCAGCGGGGCACCGGGGTGACGTCGTCCGCCGGATCGTCGGCGGTCAGCGGTGCCGCCACGCCGCGGAAGGCCGCCAGTTGAGCGGCCGTGAGGCAGGCCACGCGGTTGCCGGTGGACTCGGCCCACGCGGTGAGGGCCCGGTGCGGCAGCTCGCGGTCGGAGGCGGCCAGGACCGCGTTGCCCTCCCGCTTGCCCAGCAGCAGGCCCGGTTCGGCGAGGAGCACGACGTGCCGGAACACCTCCGCGAGGGACGCCACGGCGCGCAGCGGCAGGGTCATGTCCGCCGCGGACCACGTGTTCCCCAGGTAGAGGCCGCCGGGGCGCAGGACCCTGGCCACCTCGCGCAGGAACTCGACGGCGGCCAGGTGGACCGCCACCGCCCCCGCCCGGAAGACGTCGAGGACCACCGCGTCGGCGGTCGCGTCGGGGGTGCGCCGGATCCCTTCCTCGCCGTCCTCGACGTGCACCCGGAGGTTCCCGACCGAGTCCAGGTCGAGGTGCGAGCGCACGAGGTCGACCAGCGGGCCGTCCAACTCGTAGACCGTCTGCGGCGATCCCGGGCGGGTCGCCGCGAGGTACCGGGGGATCGTGAAACCGCCGCCGCCGACCTGGAGGGCCGACACCGGCTCGCCGGCGGGCCAGTGCAGGTCCAGCACGCGGGCGATCCACGCGGTGTACGGCAGGTGGAGGCGCGTCGGGTCGCTCAGGTCCACATAGGACTGCAACGCCCCGTCGACCGTGAGCACCAGGCTGTTCGCGCGGTACGGAGCCGCCGCCAACCGCGCCGTGCCGAACCGCACCTGCCGCTCCACGGCCTTGAAGCCCTCCACCTCGCCACCCTAACCGCGCCCAGGCGGGTGTGCTCCGCCGCTCCGCCGCGCACGACGCACCGCGACCGCGGACGGATTCGGGGCGTTCCGGCGGAGGACTCCCTGCGGGTGCGGCGGTCGCCGCGGTGTTCCAGCGGAGATCCACCCTCGGCACCGTCGGCGCGGGCGTTCCGGCAGAAGCCGTCCGGCGGGTCACGTGCGCGCGTTCCGGTGGGGCAGGCGGGTGGTCGAGCCGGGACTTGCCCGGAACGACAAAGCAGGAGTCCCCCGCCAAGGGGACCCCTGCTTTTACCTTGCCACAGGGGTCTGACAATTCCTGGTCGTCAGACCCCGCGAACCACGATCTGTGGACTAGTGCTGCGCCACCCGACGCGGGCGGCCGGCGCCGGCGCCGGC
>NZ_JBFAAX010000236.1:0-8689 GCF_040639995.1 Actinosynnema sp. NPDC023658
AAGATCGTCTACGAGCCGTTGACCAGGCAAAACCCACTGTGGGCGATACTGGGATCGAACCAGTGACCTCTTCGGTGTGAATGAAGCCGGAATAACGTCCCCACCAGCACAAATAGAATTCGCGCAGGAAAAACGCGGCTATTGGGCGCCGTTGAATGCGATTCAATGCCGTTGAACGCATCCAACGGCTCCCATTCTGCTCCCATAGCCCGCTCCTGCGTGCTCCTGGAAGTCGTGAATTGCCGCCCGACTCGCACGGACGACATTCCGGCAAGCGCAACCCCCGCAGCCGACAGGATCAGCCCAGCCACTGCACCAGCAGCAGGTGCACCTCGCGCTGCTCCTCCAGGATCAAGTACACGACCTGACCCACCCCATCCGGTCCGAAGCTCCAGTACCGCACCGCCGCGCCGGGATTGGCCTCATGTTGCGGACGGCCGTTCCACGGCTGCAACTCCAACACCGCCAGCACCTCGGCATACGCCGACAGCGCTTCCACCGGCAGCGCGGCAACCTGCTCCAGGCTCGCCGCGTCGGGCACGACGCGATACACCGGCTACTCGGCCCGCCTCTGCCGCTCGCGCAGCAGCGCCTTCATCTCCTCCAACGACACCGCGTCCGGATTGGCACCCAGGCGCTGGACCTGCTCGGCCTTGGCCAACATCCGGTAGTACGAGCCCGGGTCGCGCAACTCGCCGTAGGCGATGTGCCGCCACTTGCCCAACAGATCCCGTATCCCGGCCAAGTCCTTCGACACCTTGGCCCGCTCCAACACCAACTCCCACTCACGATCGAACTCCGCCACCAGCATCGGCGTCAACGCAGCCCGGATCGCCACCGGATCAGCCGCAGGCGCCACCGGATCAGCCGCAGGCGCCACCGGATCGCCACCGGCGGGCACCGACGCAGCAGGAGAGGCCATGACCCACCCTAACGCCAAACCACCACGAGCGTTCCCCGGCCGTTGATCACCCGCCCGGAAGCCACCGCGGCGACGGTGTCTGAAAGACACTCATGACCGACAGGCCCAGCACTAGCCTTCGCAGACCACCGGTCCACACGCCGATACACCGCCGAACCACCCTCGACGGCCTGATCAACGAGCATGGACCATAGCAGCATAAGCGCAGGTCAGCTCGTGTGGCCGACTATTGACACCTCACACGATCGCGCGATGCTCGCCGCGTTGGCGCGACGCCTACCCGCCTGGTTACGGCAACACCGGTTGGTGACACCGGGGACCCTCCTACGCTGGCACCGACGCCTGGTCGCGAAGAAGTGGACCTATCCCAACCGGACCGGCCGCCCACCGGTCGACGACGCCGTCGTGGCGTTGATCGAGCGGATGGCACGAGAGAACGCCGGGTGGGGCTACCGCCGGATCCAGGGCGAACTGCTCAAGCTCGGCCACCGGGTAGCCGCTGCAACGGTTCGCCGCGTGCTCACGCGCCTGCGAGTACCGCCCGCGCCCCAGCGCGACACCGACACCTCCTGGCGACGATTCCTGCACGCGCAGGCCGCGAGCATGCTGGCCTGCGACTTCTTCCATGTCGACTGCGCCGTCACCCTAAAACGCGTGTACGTGTTCTTCGTGATGGAAGTCGCTACCCGCTACGTCCACATCCTCGGCACCACCACGAACCCGAACGGCCCTTGGACCACGCAACAAGCCCGCAACCTGCTCATGGACCTCGGCGACCGGACAGACGACCTCCGGTTCCTCATCCGCGACCGGGCCGGCCAGTTCACCGCCTCGTTCGACGCGGTTTTCTCCGGCGCAGGCATCCGGGTCGTGAAGATCCCACCACGGTGTCCGCGAGCCAACGCCCACGCCGAGCGGTTCGTCGGCACCGTCCGACGCGAAGTCACCGACCGACTGCTCATCATCAACGAACACCACCTGCGAGCGGTACTCAACCGCTACACCTCCCACTACAACCACCGCCGACCACACCAAGCCCTACAGCTCGCACCACCACGACCGGACCGGCCGATCGCAGAGCCGGACTACGCCTCAATACGCCGCCGACCAGTCCTCGGCGGCCTGATCAACGAGTACGAACCTGCAGCAGCCTAACCGCAGTTCAGAGCATGCGGCCGACTTTTGACACCCCACACGCGTCCCCGCCGGGCAACCGCTGCTGCCGGGCGACCTCGTCTACTACGGCACACTCAGCGACATCCACCATGTCGGCCTCTACATCGGCAACAGGCTCATGATCAACGCCCCGACCTTCGGCCAACCCGTACAGATCGACAACCACCGATACAACGGCGACGACTACGCCGGAGCAACCCGCCCCGCAGCCTCGCGTGCTGTCACAGCTTCTACAGCGAGGTGATCGCACGCTGCCAGTCAGGTACGGACAAATGCACTGTCATGCCGATGAACGTGCGTTCGACGGTTCGGCACTACTGCCAGTCGTTTAGTGACAACCGGGCTGAATCGGCCTCAGCTCGACCGCACATTCTCGAGGTTTGATCGAATCTTTCTGGTCGTGGGGTGGTCGGGGCCCAGCACCCGTTTGGCGTCGGTGAGGGTGGCCTCGTATAGCGGGATCGCCCGACCCGCATCACCCGCCGACTCGTAGACATTAGCGAGGTCGTTTCGCGTGGTCAGCGTATCCGGGTGATCCGGCCCCAAAACCCGCAGGCGATCGGTCAGCAGTTCGGCGAGCGCCTCAGCGGCACCCACAGCGTCTCCCGCATGGCCCCGCCAGTAAGCGAGGTCGTTTCGCGTGGTCAGCGTATCCGGGTGATCCGGCCCGAGGTATGTGATGGCTTGATCTTGGAGACGCTGAAAGTAAGTAGTGGCAGTCGTAGGTTGTCCGGACTCGCCTGCTGAACGGCCCACGCGGAACAGTAGAAGATGACCGCGGGAATACCATAGCGAGGGCACTGTCCAGGTATGAAGCGTGTTGGCGCAGGAACGCAGCGCCTGGGTGAGTGCGGGCTGCTGGCTGTCGATTTCAGGCCATGCTTCGAGCAACGCATCGGCCACGACATGCGCCAGATCATGGTTTCGGTCAGCAGTGATGGTGTCGCGGACGGCGCGTTGAACCAATGCGTGCACCGCCACCCCGCGGACTGGGAGGTCGGGGGTGAGAGTAATCAGGTTGAACCGGTGCAGTCGGGTTAGCCCGTCGCGGACATCATCTGAGCCCACCTCACGGTCCACGCAGGTCGCGAGATGTTGTAGAACAGGCCAGGTAGTGAACACATCGAGCGGGGTACCGTTGGGGTCCAACAGGCTGGCGATTTCAAGTAGCGGTCGGGCCAGGCCCGCACCGCTTGGTCGTGTGGCGCCGTCGGCCTGGTCGGCGCGTTCGATCGACAACGACCACGTTGCAGCCAACGTCTGCTGACGTTCAACGAACAGTTCACTCTCGGCAGGCATCAGTTCGGCTAGTGTGCGACGCCGGTCGGCCAGCATGGCTCGATAGTCGGCGATTGTGAGCAAAGGGTGGTCGATAAGGTATGCCGCCGCCTGTGACAGCGCCAAGGGCAACCGCCCCAACTCTTCAGCCAAGCTCTCCAACTGGTCTCGGTCGGCGTCGTCGGTGGTGTTGGTCAACATATCGGCGAGGTAGGCCACAGCCTCGTCGCGGGTGAATACGTTCAACTCGATCATCCGACGCCCGGCATGAAGCTGCGCGTCACGACGACGAGTTGTCACGACGAACTGGCCTGTATCACTCTGGGGTGGCCACAAGCCCATGAGATCGGCTGGGTTTTGCACGTCATCGAGTACGACCAGCCATCGTCGCCCCGTACTTGCCAGCCACTCTAGGAGTGATTCTGCTGCAAACTCTGGCGTTCTGCCGAAAACTTCCGAATCCTGCTCATGCAACACCCGTTTTGCCGTATTTGCAAAGGCAGTCACGACTGCATCACGTGATACTGCAGAAACCCACACCGCCACATCCACTTTTGGTTCTGCCCACAACGACCATGCGTACCGCGCAGCAAGCTGGGACTTTCCCACTCCACCAAGCCCTGACACCACAACAGCCGAAGCCGGGGAGATACCTGCCATGGCAGTGTCTTTTTCTATCGAAAGTGTTTCGCTAATCTGGGTCATGGCCGAGCGGTCCTGAAAATGCTCTACCACCTGTGGTGGAACTCCCACCCGCACCGGCCAAGCCACTTCCCGCGACGGAGTAACGACATTAAATTGCTGGTATGCGGTTCCATCATGAGTGTGAAGCGCTATGGAACCTGACGACCGAGGCTTCAACGTGATTGTAACGACGCTTTGGTCATAGCGAACGGTAGGTGGTTCCGACTGCGTCTGGGCACAGTCCCGCAGGCTGGTAGGGATGCCACTGCCCTCGCCTTCCACCAAGCGGACCCAGGACAGCACATGAGCGAGACGGAAGTTACGCTTGATCGACTGGCCTTCTAATTCCGCGAGACTCAACTCGGCACCGTCTGCAATATTCCGGCCGAGCCAGGAACCAGGGCTACTGATCTCCAATCGATCATGGAAAAGCCGAATGTGCACGCAGATGTCGGTCGTACTGTAGTCGCGGTGCACCAAAGCGTTGGCAATAATCTCACGCACGGCGATCATTGGATAGTCGTACACGTCGACCGAGCGCACCTGATCCCGGCTCGGAAGTTCGCCGCGACGCACGTGCCGAGCAACGAAATCCCGAGCCAAGGTAATCTGGTCGGGCACAACCCCCTCGAAGGTCTCGGTATAACGCAGTGCGGAACGATCCATGCCGTGGTAACGCACGCACTTCACCGCCGCTGCAGGAAGCACCGCCGTCGGGTTTCGGCCGAACAACAGTACCCCGGTCACGGTCAACTCTCCGGCCACAGCCAGACCAGCACGTTCGAGGAACTCCCAGGGCTCCAACGTGGCGGGGTGCCGTGCTGTGACCTCCGGCCGTAATTCGTCGCGAAATCGTTGCACAGCCTCGATGTCGAGAGCATTGCGACCTAGTGGGGCGTCCATGCGTTCACTGATCCACTCTGCCTGGACAGGCGCAGACGAACCAGTTGGGGGGAAGTGCTTGGCCAGCGCGGCCAGCAGGTCGCGCACAGCGGCGGCCGAATCATCACAGTAACGTGCCACTTTGTTGCGCAGCGCCAAGTGTTCGACATACGCCTGGCTTTCCATCTGCACGACGAACACCTGTATCCGGCCCCCGGAGTGGCCCGCGTTAACAATCTGATGTGCCCAGGCGCTGCCAGAGGCCCTCGCCGTCGCGCACAGCACAACCGGGGTACCACCTGTCACCGCCCGCATCGCTGAAGCGATCAACGACTCGCCAACGACCACAGTCCCATTGTGCGTGACGTCGTAACCAGCCTCACGCAGCGGCTGTGCCAGCAGCTCCGCCTGCGCCTCCTCTCCTTCGGCATAGACCACGTACACTGGTTGTCGACGCATATGGTCACCTAATAGCGGCGCACAGGGCGGCCACGCCAGCAGCCCAATTCACTGTAAGATCCGCGTATTTAATGTCGGCGAGAATAGCGGGCGGGGTGCCGCCGGTCAGGCGCACCGGCAGGATCCGGACGCTAACACCGTCGAGCTGGCGAGCTAGGGCAGACATCCACTCTCTCCCCATCCATGGACTGATCGAGCCAGCAGCCGAATAGCACAAGACAAGGTAAGTCGACCTCGTAAGCCCTTGGTCCATTTTTTCGACGATCGAGTCGCCCAGACCGATCTCCCACTCGTCGAGCCACACCTCATGCCCATGCCATCGCAGCTCGACCGCAAGCCGCTCGGCGGCATGCGCGTCGGCCAAGCGATGACTGACGAAAACCGCAGCCATTCCGCTCCTCACTTCCGATGGACCATACTGCCACAGAGGGGCGAACACTGTCAGTTACAGAACTTGAATGGTCAGGATTAGGGTGGCTCTGGGGCGAGGGTGATGCCGGTCAGGAGTTCGGGTCGGTGCTGGATGCGTTTGAGTCGGTTGCGCACGATGTCGGCCAGGTGGTCCACGTTGGTGACGGCGAGGTTGCCCAGGCTGCGTTTGACGTGTGACCAGACGCCTTCGGTGGGGTTGAGGTCGGCGCGTAGGCGGGAAGCTGGATGACGTGCAGCCAGCCCCGCCTGGCGGCCAGGTCTCGCATTGCGGCGCTGATATGGGTGTTGAGGTTGTCCCAGATGACCACGATCTCGGCCTTGAGGTTGTGCTTGCCGAAAATATCGTCCGTGCAGGTCAGGCTGCGTGGTGGTACTCGTTGAGTCGATTCAGAGCGCCGGGTAGGCGTTCTTCATGAGCTCCTGGAACTGGGCCGAGAACCAGTGGCCCGAGAGCGGGGCGTTCGGCAGAGCGCCCGAGGGGTTGTTGCCGTTGCGCACGTTGCCACCGTAGGTCGGGTCGCACATGCGGTCGAAGCCCTTGCCCTCGTCGTTCGGGATCTCGCTGGACGCACCGTCGGACTCACCCGGCGGCTTGATCCAGACGTAGGCGTCGATGTACGGCTTCGGCGCGGCCTTCGGCCGCTCACCCAGACCGGCGCCGGACTGGTTGCACCAGTTGCCCTTCTGGGCGCGGCGGTCGATGCGCGACTGGTTCACGTAGTCGTCCACGTTGGTCGAGGTCGACTTCGCGGTGGGCCGGTTGGCGCCACCCCAGCCGTTGCGCGAGGTGTCGATCAGCATGCCGATGCCGCTGTCGAAGCCCTGCTTGACCAGCTCGGCGCGCATCGCCGTGGCGAAGCCGAGCTCACCGTTGAAGTCGTTCCAGTCGACCCACTTGGCCCGCTCCTTCACCACTGCGCCGCCGACGACGTCGTCCACCGTCCAGTACGGCTCCTCCAGCGCGGAGTAGTTCGCCGTGTTGGTGATGAAGCCGTGGACCTTGTCCTTGGTGGCACCGTTCTTGCCCAGGATGGACGCCATCATCTTCGCCGAGGCGTAGAAGTTGTCGTACTCCGGAACGGTGTCGCCCCACCCGATCCAGCCGTGGTGGCCGGAGTCGAGGTAGTTGTAGACGTTCGAGATCGCGCCCAGCTTGCCGACGGCGTACGAGACACCCTCGACGTAGTTGCCGTTGGCCTTCATCGTGTCGCAGTTCGGCACGGCCGTGGCGCGCGGCGAGACGTTGGTGACCAGGTTCGGCAGCGAGTCGATCTCGATGACCGGGACGATGCGCAGCTTCGAGTACTTCGAGTCGCTGATGATGCTGGCGATCTTGTCGATGTACTCGGTCTTGTAGCGGCCGATCTCGGTCGCGCCGAGCTCACCGTTGGAGGCCAGCGCGGCGCAGTCGCGACCGGGCAGGTTGTAGACGACGAACTGGAAGACGAGCTGACCGTCCGAGCGGGCCGCGCGCTGCTTCTCGGCCTCGTCGAGGTGGGCGGCCAAGCCCATGTTGCCCGTCGTCGGCGAGCCGTTGCCGCTGAGCGAGCTGATCCGGTCGAACCACACACCGGTGGGCTGGTTCGCGATTCGCGAGCCACCCGGCTCGGCGGCGGCCTGAGCCGACCACAGCGGGTTCACGTACACGCCCGCGCCGACGTACGGGTTGTCGACCTTGCCACCGGGGTTGTTACCCGTGGTGGTGGTAGTGGTCGTGGTCGACGTCGTGGTCGACGTGGTGGTGCTGGTCGTGGTCGACGTCGTCGTCGTGGTGGTGATGTTGCCCGTGCACACCGTTCCGTTGAGGCGGAACTGCGTGGGCGCCGGGTTGGACCCGTTCCACGAACCGTTGAAGCCGGGCGTGACCGACGCGCCGGTGCCGAGGTTTCCGGCCCAGGACGGGCTCTTGACCGTCACGCGGCTCCCGGACTGGGAGAACGTGCCGTTCCAGCCCTGCTGGACCGTCTGGCCGGCGGCGAAGTCCCACTCCAGCGTCCAACCGCCGGAAATGGCGTCACCCAGGTTGGTGACCGTGACATTGGCGCCGAATCCGCCTTGCCACTGACTCGAGATCTGATACGCCACCCGGCAACCGGGGGCTGCATTGGCGGTGGCCGTCGAAGCCACCACCCCGGCAACGGACAGGGCCGCCACCGAGGTCATCGCCAATGCCCCGGCCATTTTCCGGGAACGTACGAACGTGCGCAGACTCATGCATCGCCTCCTTGCGAGCAACCCGCCATCTGGGAGCGCTCCCAGGGATCCACCGATCGGGATTCGACGCGAGACCGAAACGAGTGGCTGGGAGCGCTCCCAGACGTACCGTAACGCACGACACCTCGTGTTGACGAGGGGTTGACCTGGGCATAATCCGCGTCTATACCCGTGCGCGGATCAGCCGTTCGAAGCCCTGACCTGCGGTGACGGACCTTCGGAGACCGATGGAATTCGTGGTGCGGGTTCGCCCGGAATCGATTCGGACGGGCAAACGGCCCTTACTCGGGTAGCCTGTTCAGCGGATTGCCGGGTCGACTGGGGAGCAAGTTCGGAGTCGAAATATTCGATCCGACGTGCCCCAGGGGTCCGGCGAATCATTTCGAAGATCACCGAATGGTCGTCGAACATTCGACGAGTGTTACCGCCTAATGGCGGCCGGCCCCCTGATCCGAAAGGACCCGGACAGCTTCGTCCACCGCCGCGAGCCTGGCCCGCCGCACGGCCTCGGACAACGGCCGCAACGCCTCGTCCCGCGCCCTCGTCGCGGTGGCCGACACGGCACCGCCGGGCGCGTCCGACGCCGCCACGGTGATGATCGCGGCGCTCTCGGAGGCGCGCGGGGGCGCGCGCGCGGCGCGC
>NZ_JBFAAX010000237.1:0-8642 GCF_040639995.1 Actinosynnema sp. NPDC023658
GACCGGCCCAGCGCCAGCGCGACCCCGCGCTCGACGCCCTCCAGGATCCCCGCGTCGACGTGCGAGACCCACGTCCCCGGCGCACCGAGGCCGTGGTCGCGGAAGAACTCCAGGACGCCCTCGATGTTGCGCCACCGGTCCGACGCGCCGAGCGCCGCGGCGGGTCCGCTCTGCACCAGCCGCAGGAACTCCAACCGCTCCGCCACGTCCATCCGGTCGAGCTCGGCGGCCGTGCAGTCCAACGACACCGCGCACTCCCCCGCCGAACGCCCGACCGCCCACGCCGGGACGGGCGACACCAGCCCCGCCACCAGCGCCAGCACGACAACCCACCCGAACCGCTTCACACGGGGGAACCTAGTGGCCCGCGCCCGACCGCAGTCGTGGAACCACCCGGAAGGGCTATCGCGCACGTTCGGGGGCGGCACGCCGTCACCGGGCGGTCAGTCCCCCTTCACGTTGACGAGCTGCCGCAGCGTGTGGCGCACCTCGACCAGGTCGCGCGCGTCGTGCATGACGACGTCGATGTCCTTGTAGGCCGCCGGGATCTCGTCGATGAACGCGTCCGTGTCGCGGTACTCGATGCCGACCATCGCCCGGCGCAGGTCGTCCCGGTCGAACGCCCGGCGCGCGGCCGAGCGGGAGTACTCGCGGCCGGCGCCGTGCGGCGAGGAGTTGAGCGCCATCCGGTTGCCCTTGCCCACCACCACGTACGACGCGGTGCCCATCGAGCCGGGGATGAGACCTGGCCGCCCCTCCTCGGCGTTGATCGCCCCCTTGCGCGACAACCACACCTGCTTGCCGAAGTGGGTCTCCTGCTCCGTGTAGTTGTGGTGACAGTTGCCGGTGAGGATGTTGTCGCCCAGGGCGAACGAGTGCGTGTCCTCGACGACCGCGCAGTACACCTCGGTCGTCTCCCCGGTCGGCCGCACCGAGAGCACGGTCCAGCCACGCTGCTCGGCGGCGTGCCGACTCGCCTCGAACCGCGCCCGGTGCTCGTCCACCAGGAAGAACTCCGGGTCGAGGTCGCCGCGCATCAGCCCGACGAGGTGCAGCGCGCCCGGCCCGTCGTCGTGCCCGGTGCGCAGGCGCGTCCTGATGCCGAACGTCCCGATGCCGACGGCCTGGCAGGCGGTGCGCACGAACTCCAGGTCCTCGCGGGATGCCGAGGCGAGGGTCGGACGACCGGTCTCGCCGACGGCGCCGGCCGCCGCGAAGCGGCCGGCGAGCCACCCGTGGATCACGTCGGCGGGCGCGTCGAGGTCCGGCCGCTCGGTCGTCCACTCCGCCGGCGACCCGTCGAGCCGGTCGAACAGCCGGAGCACCGCCGCGGCCTCCGGACCGCCGGCGTTCGCCGTGGACCGGTTGCCCGACACGCGACCGTAGACGAACCCGCGGGCGGCGGCCTCGTGATCCACCGCGAGTCCGACCGGTCGACGCGGGAAGGTGTGCTGGAGCCGCTCGCCGGGCTTCAGCTCAGCCGTCGTCGCCTCGTACTCGTGCCCGCGGCGCGACCGCAGGAGCCAGCGGTGGCCGGCGGTCGCCCGGATCGTCTTGACCGCACCGGACCGGCCCAGCACGACCTCGTGGACCTCCTGCCTGCCGAACGACCGGACCGGGGCCTTGACCCACTCCCCGCCCGCCGTGAGCAGTTCGTGCACGCCGTCCGCCAGGGCCTCGATCGGGCGCGTGCCGGTGCGGGTGATGACCTGCGTCTCGCCCGCGAAGCAGTTCACGGTCTCCTGGCGTTCCACGTCACGGCCGGTCCAGTCGGCCACGCACGCGACCACCCGGTCCATCATCTCCTCGCGGTTGGACCAGGCGAAGTCCTGCGCCCAGCGCATCTCGCGGATGTAGCGCCAGAACTGCTCCTCGCCCTCGACCAGGTAGGCCAGGTCCGGGTCGGGCAGGTCGATCCACCGCCGCTCGCACTGGTCGTGGGCGATCCGGATGTGCTTCTGCGCGATCTTGTTGCCCACGCCGCGCGACCCGGAGTGCAGGAACAGCCACACCCGCCCGGTCTCGTCCAGCGTGACCTCGATGAAGTGGTTGCCGCTGCCGAGGGTGCCCAGCTGCAACGCCCAGTTGCCGGCGTAGGAACCGGGGTCGAAGCCGGCGGCCTGCGCGCGGGCGGCGAGCACGTCGACCCGGTCGCGCGCCGTGTCGGTCAGCTTGGTGTTGTACTTGCCCGCCGACAGCGGCACGGCCCGCTCGATCGCCCGGCGCAGCGGGGCCAGCGGGCGGGCGCGGAAGTCGGCCTCGGTGAACTGGGTGCGCACGGCGATCATGCCGCAGCCGATGTCGACGCCGACCGCGGCCGGGATGATCGCGCCCAGGGTGGGGATGACGCTGCCGACCGTGGCCCCCTTGCCGAGGTGCGCGTCGGGCATGAGCGCCAGGTGCGGGAAGATGAACGGCATCCGCGAGGCCTTCTCGGCCTGCTCGCGCGTGGCCGGGTCCAGGATGGACGCCCAGTTCACCAGTCGCTTGCTGATCTGCTCCACGGTTCTCCTCTGCTCGGAGCAGAAGCTAGGGCGTGACCGCCCGGACCGCGAGCGGTATTCGCGTCGCCGGGGACGACTGTCGGTGGGCGCGGGTAGCTTGTCCACCGTGAACGCTCGGGAACGCATCCAGGAACTCGCAGACCAGGTCGTGGCGTTGCGCGACGCCTACTACCGGGGTTCGCCGCTCGTCGCGGACGCCGAGTACGACGCGATCGAGGACGAGCTGCGGGGCCTGGTCGAGGCGAACCCGGATTTGGCGCCCGACCCGAACCCGCTGGAGCAGGTGGGTGCGCCGGCGGTGCTGCACGCGCCGGTGCGGCACTCGCGGCCGATGCTGTCGCTGGAGAAGGCGACGCGGCCCGAGCAGGTGGTGGCGTTCTTCGACCGCTTCCCCGGTCAGCCGGTGGTGGTGATGCCGAAGCTGGACGGGTTGTCGCTGGCGCTGGTCTACGAGCGCGGGCGGCTGGCGCGGGCGGTGACCCGGGGTGACGGCACGACGGGCGACGACGTGACGCCGCTGGTGCGGGGGCTGGTCGACGGGGTGCCGGAGCGGCTGGACGCGCCGGGTCGGGTGGAGGTGCGCGGCGAGGCGGTGATGCTGCGCTCCACGTTCGCCGCGTACAACACCGCGCACCCGGACAAGCCGCTGATCAACCCGCGCAACGCCGCCGCGGGCACCCTGCGCGCCAAGGACCCGGCCACGGTCGCCGGCCGGCGCCTGCAGTTCTTCGCCTTCGACCTGGACACCTCCGAGGGCGGCGCCGCGGCCGACCTGGAGCACGGGTTGCGCGCGCTCGGGTTCGAGGTGGCCGACATGCGGCACTGCGCCGACGCGGAGGCGGCGCAGGCGGTGATCTCGGAGATCGAGGCGCGGCGCAACGAGCTGGACTACGACCTGGACGGCGCCGTGCTGCGGCTGGCGAACCGGGACGCCTTCGCGGCGGCCGGGACGCGGTCGAACTCGCCGCGCGGCGCGCTGGCGTTCAAGTTCGCCGCCGAGGAGAAGACCACCGTGCTGTCCGACGTGGTGTGGGACGTGGGCAAGACGGGCAAGATCGCGCCGGTCGCGCACCTGGAGCCGGTGTTCGTGGGCGGCACGACGGTCACCCGCGCCACGCTGGCCAACCAGGAGGTGATCCGGGCGCGCGGGATCAGGATCGGTGACACGGTGCTGATCCGGCGGGCCGGCGACGTGATCCCGTTCGTCGCGGGCGTGCTGGACGCGTCCAAGCGCACGGGCGCGGAGCAGGAGATCGTGCCGCCGGCGGCCTGTCCGTCGTGCGGGCACGGGTTGACCGAGCAGGGCAACAGCCGGGAGCTGTTCTGCACCAACGTCGCCTGCCCGGCGCAGACCGTGCGCCGGTTGATCCACTGGGCGTCGCGGGCGGCGGCGGACATCGAGGCGGTCGGTCCGGTGTGGATCGAACGGCTCGCCGAGGCCGGCATCCTGGAGCACCCGTCGGACTTCTACACCCTGACCAAGGAGCAGCTGCTGGAGTTCGACCGCATCGGGGAGGTCTCGGCCGCGCGGATGGTCGAGTCGATCGCCACCAGCCGCGCGGTCGGCCTGCGGCGGGCGTTGATCGGGCTCGCGATCCCGATGGCGTCGGAGGGCACGGCCGCCCGCCTGTGCCGCGCGGGGTTCGGCTCGCTGGAGGAGGTGGCCGACGCCGGCGAGGAACGCCTGGTCGCCGTCGAGGACATCGGGCCGAAGGTCGCCGCCTCGCTGATCGAGCACCTGACCCGCCTGCGGCCCGAGCTGGACCGGCTGCGCGAGCGCGGCGTGTCGCTGGACGTGCGGGAGGAGGACCTGCCGCCCGTGGTCGCGTCGGACGCGCCGCTGGCCGGCAAGACGGTGGTGATCACCGGCGCGATCAGCGACCCGCGCTCCGGCGAGAAGGTCCCCCGGCCCACCTTCCAGAGGCTGTGCGAGAAGGCCGGCGCGACCACGGCCACGTCGGTCTCGGCCAGCACGGACTACCTGATCACCGGCGCGGACGTCGGCGCGAGCAAGCTCACCAAGGCCGAGAAGCTCGGCGTCGAGGTCGTCGACCAGGGCGAGATCTGGCGGCAGCTGATCGCGGCGGGCGTCGCTTAGGCCGGGCGCTCCCGAGCCGGGCAGCTCGGGCCGGGGCAGCTCGGGCCGGGGCAGCTCGGGGACCGCTCAGCTGACGAAGATGCAGAACGGGTGGCCCGACGGGTCGGCGTACACGTACAGCGGCTCCTCCGGGTCGTCGCTGCGGTCCAGCAGCATGCGGGCGCCCAGTCGCAGCGCGCGCTGGTGCTGCACCTCCAGTTCCTCGGCCGACGGCACCGTCAGGTCGAGGTGGAGCTGTTGCGCCACCGGGCCTTCCGGCCAGGTCGGCTCGGGCAGGTCGGTCACCTGTTGGAAGGCCACCTGCGTGCCGCCGTCGGGGTCGCGGAGCACCAACCAGTCACGACCGCGCTCGTCGGGCTGCCCGTCCGCCGGCGGCTCGTCGCCCGGTCGGTAGGCCATCCCCAGGAGACGCCGGTAGAACTCGGCCAGCATCCTCACGTCGGTGCTGTCGAGCACCACCTGCCGCAACCGGGGCACGCTCTCGGTCTCCGCCATTCGACACCTCCGAGATCATTCTGCGCCGGAGATCACCGGCGCACATCTCGAAGATCAGCCGGGAGGGATGGCGCGGGCTCACGCGACGGGCGTCGGGGACCACAGCCAGGCCGACGCGGCGTACTCCTTCACCGCGACCTCGACCCGGTGGAACTCCGCCGCGGGCAGGTCGGCGTACCCGAGCCGGACCACGTGCGTGTACAGGTAGTCCGACATGAGCACGGCGAAGTCGCGCCCCGGCTCGTCGACCAGCGCCCGGCGCAGCGGAGCCGAGTCGGTCATCCGGGCCAGTTCCACCGCGAGCGGTCCCGAGTAGCCCGTGACGCCGGGACCGAGCAGCCCCAGCGCGATCGCCATGCGCAACCGGATCCGGTCGTCGTGCGCCCGGTTGTCCTCGGTGAGGCGGCGCGAGGTGGCGGTGACGAGCACCGGCAGCACCCGGCTCGGGTCCAGGTCGTGCGGCAGGTAGACGAACGCGCCGTCACCCAGCCACTCGTGGCGCACGAGGTCGAGGTCCGTGCCCGCGTCGGCCAGCACGTCCCGGAGCAGGCCGACCAGGCGCTGCTGCACGGCGTCGCGCTCGGGCGCCGACCGGGCGCCGAACCCCACGACGTCCACCGAGACACCCGTGTGGAGGGTCTTGGCGGGCGCCCCCGGCGGTTCGACGGCCTCCTCGACCCGGGGCGTCACCGCCACGGCCCGCTGCTCCCGGCTCGGCGGCAGGCCCAGCCGCTTGCACGCGTCGAGGCAGGCCGTGAGCTCGACGTCGGTGTAGGCCAGCACGTAGACCTCCCGGACCGCGGAGGCGGGCTTCGCGGTGAGGTAGTCCACCACCGCGCTGACGAGCGCCACCGCGGTCTCCCCCGGGTCGCCGCCGCCCTGCCCCGCCCCCAGCAGGGGGAACAGCACCGACCCCGGAGGTGGCTGCTCCACGACGTTGTCTACGGCGGTGAGCACCGCGGTCACGCACCGACCCACGTCCCGGACCTGGCGGTACCCGGAGCCGGGTTCGCCGTGCACGGCCGCCGTGTGCACCACGCGCCGCACGCCGAACCGCGCCAAGGCGCCCGCGCCCGTGACGATCGCCGTCCCGGCGGGCACCGGACGCCGCCCACCGACCAGGCGGTCCAGCTCGTCGGAGACCAGGTCGGCGGTGATGCGGCCGGTGGCGTCCCGCCGCGCGCCCTCGTGGCGGATGATCGCGGACACCGAGAACTCGTCCACCCTGGCCATCCGCATCTCGGTGTTCTCCGGGTTCACCCACACCTCGACCGAGCGCACCCGCCGCAGGTCGCCGGTGATCACACCGACCCGCCGCTCCACCCCGCCGCCGACCAGTCGGTGCGGGTACTCGCGACTCGTGCCGAGCGGGCGCGGCGACCGCCGTGACGCGGCCCGGCGGGTGACCGACCAGAGCACCGGCGCGGCGACCAGCGCGACGACGAGCACGACGATCGCGGTAGCAGTCGTCACCGCGCCCCCCTGTTCCCGCCTGCGATCGGGGTGGACCTGTCATTCCTACCCCACCGCACGTGCGCCGTCCCGCCGTGCGGGTTCCGCGACCGCGGCGACCGGCGGGGTGCGGGGACGACAGGCTTCCGCGCCGTCCCCTCCGGACGGACCGACCACCGGCTCAGGGCCGCCAGACGTCCACCGAGACCCGGTGCGACCGCTCGCTGAACAGCCCGCTCGGACTGGCGCGGCTCAGGAGCCGGCGGAGCCCGGTCTCGAACGCGGCGAGCCCGTCGCCGAACAGGTGCGGCGCCGAGCTCGACAGCGAGAACACCGCGGCGACGACGTCGTCGGCATCGCGGGTGACCACCCGGCCGGGCAGCTCGATCCGGCGCGGCCCGCGGAACCCGGCCGCCCGGTAGACCTCCGCCTCACCACCGGGCGTGCCGTGCGGGAGGCTGCCCGCGCCCGCGCGTCGCACCGGACCGAGGTGGTCGCGCACCAGGTCCGCGATCGCCGCGTGCGGTGGTCTCGGGTGCGGCAGCTCCTCGTCCGACTCGACGCCCTGGTGCGTCATGGCGTGCACGTGCGCGCAGGCTCCGCCCGGCTCCAGCATGGTGCGCACCGCCGCGGCGACCGCGGGCCGATCCACCCAGTGGAACGACTGGGCGAACGTGACCAGCCGGAAGCCGCCGAGCCCGGCGGGCAGGTCCTCCGCGCGCAGGTGCAGCCACCGGGTGTTGCGCACCCCGGCGCGGGCGGCGAGCCGTTCGGCCTCCTCGACCATGTCCCGGTCGGCGTCCAGCCCGACGGCCTCCTCGAACAGGGGCGCCAGCGGCAGGGTCAGCGAACCGGGACCGCACCCGACGTCGAGCAGGCGCCCGGACCCGTCGAGCCCGAGCTCGGCGGCCAGCGCGCCGGCGAGGGCGTCGGGGTAGGCGATTCGACCTCGCCGGTAATAACGGGCGCTGCCCGAGTACAGCGACGGATCCCATTCCCACTCGTCGGCCACGGTGGCGAGCATAGGGAGGTAGGACGTGCCTCCGCAGTCGGATTACTACGGACCGTGATCAGCACCATTCACGCCGAGTGGGCCGAATGCGCACACATTTAGCCCGAATGCGACCCGCCGCGGGACGGGCGCGGGACGGGCGCGGGTGCCCGCCCATTGGCCGAGCGGGTAATCACACCCCTGCGTGCCACGCAACCCGCGGTCGTCTAACGTACGGACCGTGGACAAAACCGACGGTCAGGACTACACCGACCGCCTGGCACGCCTGCAGAACCTGCCCTGGAAGCGGGTCCTCAACGTCCAGGCCCCGTACCGGTGGAACGTGCGGCGCATCTTCGGTGACCGCGAGGTGCTGGACGTCGGCTGCGGGATCGGCCGCAACCTCGGCCACCTGGCGCCCCACGGCGTCGGCGTCGACCACAACCCGCACTCGGTCCAGATCTGCCGCGACATGGGCCTGACGGCGTTCACCACCGACGAGTTCTTCGACACCGAGTACGCCAAGCCCGGCCGCTTCGGCGGCATGCTGGCCGCGCACCTCGTCGAGCACATGCCCCGCCCCGACGCCGTGGAGATCCTGCGCGGCTACGTCGACTTCCTGGCGCCCGGCGGTCTGCTGGTGCTCATCTGCCCGCAGGAGCGCGGCTACGAGTCGGACCCCACCCACGTGGCGTTCACCGACCTCGACGGCCTCGCGGACGTGACCTCGCAGCTCGGGCTGGTGGAGCGCAAGCGCATGTCCTTCCCGTTCCCGAGGTCGGCGGGCAAGGTGTTCACGTACAACGAATTCGTCCACATCTCGGAGAAGCCCACTCGCTGAGTGCGAGCAGGAATCGCTTTCCCGCCCACGCCTTCTGGGGTAGGGTCCATTCGGGGTCGGTCGAGTCGGGGGCTCGGCCTGGGGGGATCGCGCTCTGCGCTGCTCTTTTCGCGTGTCTCTTTCAGTGACCGGTTGGTCGGCCGACACCTGTGCACCAGCTCTCGAGCTGCAATCCAGCCTGTCGTCATGAATGAGGTTCAATGCGTCGTTCCTCAGCGCTGATGGTCGCCGGCTCGCCGCCCGCGGCCCTGGAGACCGGCG
>NZ_JBFAAX010000238.1:0-3829 GCF_040639995.1 Actinosynnema sp. NPDC023658
GCCCCCGGGGCCACCCGGGCCGCCACCCGGTCCACCGGGGACGCGGGGCACACCGGGCGTGCCGGGCGGGCGGTTGCGCGGGTTGTTGGGGTTGCGGGGGTCGTTCGGGTTGCGCGGGTCGTACGGCAACCTCGGGTCGTAGGGCAACCGCGGGTCGTACGGCGGGGTCGTGCGGGTGTTGGGCGGCGGCTCGGTCCGGTAGCCGATGTCGGGCTGCGGCTTGGTGGGGTCGGGCTGCACCCAGGAGGGCCGCGTCGTGCCGTTGCCGTCCGTGCCGCCGGTGCCGCCGGGGGTGGGGACGGACGGCTCGGTCCACGACGGCTTGGTCGTGCCGGTGCCGTCGGTGTTCCCGTCCCCCGTGCCGTTGGTGCCGCCCGTCTCGGTGCGCTCCTTGCCCCCGATCTCGGGGGGCTCCTCCTTGCCCGGCTTGGGCGGCGGGATGACGATCTCGTCGTTGCGGTCCACGTTCCCGCTGATCTCGTCGGGCTCGGGGAACCACGGCATCGAGTTGCTGGCCGAGGTGGTGGAGCTGCCGTAGGTGTTCAGCACCTGGACGTTGTGGGAGTTGATCTCCTGCGACTTCTCGACCGCGTCGTCGTAGTCGGTGTCCCACGGGAGCGCGTCGTTGTACCAGGGCTTGTCCGGCACCTGGACGGGCTCGCGCAGGCTGCCCCTCGCCTCGCGGAACGCACGACTGATCTCGTTGGTGTTGTCACCCGCGGTCGTGGCGAGCCCGCTGGTCACGTCCGACCAACTGGCCAGCGGCGTGGTGTTGGCGCGAGCCGAGTCGCCCGCGGCGCCTTCCCAGACCGCGCCGGACGCCCGCACCGCCTGGTTGATCAGGTCGCTGATCTGGGTGTGGCCCGTGGAGATCTGGTTCCACGTCTCGCTGCTGGCGTCCGTGGTCTGCTCGGGACCGGCGCCCTCGTGGAACCACCCGTAGATCTGCTCCGGGGCGACGCACATGTTGAGCAGGCCCAGGGCATCGCTGTCGACATCACCGGCCATGTCCTACCCCTTCAGGTTCCCGATCACGGTCTCCGCGATCTCGCCGGACACAGAGCACGGGTCGGTGTACCCGGGCAGCTTCGTGTCGTTCACCCGGACCTGCACCGCGAAGCCTTCGCCCTTGGCCACGCCGACCGCGGTCGTGCACGCGCCGTGGGCCGCATCGGTCGCATCTGTGTCGACCGCCGGGTACCCGGCGATCTCGGTCGGCTTGAACACCGGAAGGTCCTCGCGGTTGGCGTAGACGCCGTCCAGGCCCTTGGCCTTGTCGAGCAGAACGACGAGGAAACTCGTGCCGAGCGCACGCTCGTCCGGGTACCACTGACAGGCCGTCCCGGTCGGATCCGTGCGCTGGGTGCCGGCCTTGGTCACGCCGCGGGCGGAAAGTTGGTCTTTCTTCAGCATCGCGCAAGGAGTGTCGAACTTGGCGAGGTCCAACTCCGGTCCAGTGATGGCTGGGACATCACCCGCTGCGGAGGACGTCGTGGTGGCGGCCCCTGCCGCGGTGGTGCTCGTGTTGCTGCCCGGCGACGGGGTGCCGTCGTTCTTGGTGGTGCAACCCGACACGACCACGAGGGCCGCGGCGGACAAGATCACCAGCGCTGCGCGAGTCACGACTGATTCCCCTCGCCCTTGAAGGCGTCGGCGGTCGCCTGCTCCTGGTTCTGGTAGGTCGCCAGGGAGGCTTGGATGCTCTCGATCGTCTTGTTGAGGGCGGCGATCGCCTTCAGGCTGGCCCATCCGTAGCCGCCGGCTTCGGTCCCGGCGGTCCGTTTGATCGTCGTTGTCGCCGACTGGCTGTACGGATCCTGGCCGGGTGATCCGAGGATCATGAATCCCACGTTCTGGTCGTAGAGCTCCTGGAGTCGGTTGCGCGCGTCGGCCAAGCCGTCGATCAGCTTCTGCGCCTGCGCCAGGTCGACCCGGAAGTGCGTCTGGCCCGCCGTCAGTCCCGAGCCCATCGGTCCGGCGGACACCGTGTCGGCCACGAACCCGATCTGCACAGCGCCCCCGCCGCCTCCGGCGTCCAACATCGTCGTGCTCCCCTCACGCTGAACTGCCCCCGGGTGATGATGGCACAGGGCCCCGACCACGTCCGGGGTATCGAGGCGGTTACCCCTCACGGGGGAGGGACGTCCGATTCGTTCAAGACCGCACGACCCCGTCCGGCCTACCGTCGGACGCATGATCGAAGCAGCCCGTTCCTTCCTGTGGCTCAACGCACGCGTCCTCGAGCAGCGGCGATTCGCGCACCTCTTCGACGGCGGCCCGGCGGAGCCCGTCGTGGCCGCCGTCCTGGCCTACCGGAACGACGACGGCGGGTTCGGGCACGCCCTGGAGCCCGACGGGCGTGGGCCCGGCAGCCAGCCGCTGCACACGTTCACGGCCTTGTCGCTGTTCGAAGAGGTCGGCGTGACCGACCACGCCGACGCGGCCTGCGACTTCCTCACCACCATCACCAACGCGGACGGCGGGGTGCCCAACTGCCTGGGCACCGCCGGCATGCGCGCGCCGTGGTGGCAGCCCTCCGAGGACAGCGACCTGCTGGTCACGGCCCTGCTGGCGGGCGTCCTGCACAGGATGGGCGTCGAGCACCGGTGGCTGGACGCCGCGACGGCGTTCTGCTGGCAGCGCCTCGGTGAGCTGACCAAGTCGCACCCCTACGAGGCCAACGCGTGCGCCCGCTTCCTCGACCACGTGCCGGACCGGCCGAGGGCCGAACGGGAGGCGGAGCGGTTGTGCGCGCTGGTGCGCGAGCAGGGCCTGGTCGACCTCGGGGACGGGCGGAGGACGGAGGGGTACGCGGCGGGCGAGACGCACCAGCCGCACCACTACGCGCCGACCCCCGACTGCCTGGCCCGGCGGTGGTTCGCCGACGACGAGATCGACGCCGACCTCGACGCGTTGGCCGCGGGGCAGCAGGAGGACGGCGGCTGGACGTTCCCGTGGGCCGCGTGGACGCCCGTGACGACCTACGAGTGGCGACCGGTCGTGACGATCGAGGCGCTGTCGACCCTGCGCGCCTACGACCGGATCAGCTGACCCAGCGGCACGCCCGCCAGCTCGCGCACCTCGCGCGACAGGTGGGCCTGGTCGGCGTACCCGGTGCGGTGGGCGACGTCCGCGAACGGCACGCCCGCCCACGCCAGCTTGACCGCCCGGTCGAACCGCAGCACCCGGTGCAGCACCTTGGGCCCGTAGCCGAACGCGGCCAGGCTGCGCCGGTGCAGCTGCCGGGCGCTCAGGCCCAGCGACCGGGCCAGGTCGTCGACGGTGGTGGCGGACACGGTCGACGCGATCGCACCCACCACGGGTTCCGGCGGGGTGTCCCGCAGCCGGGCCAGGGCGGCCGACGCGAGCACCTCGCACGGGTCGTCGGCCGTGCCCAGGGCGTCTTCGAACCGGGACGACGGCCCCCACAGCTCGGTCAGCGGAACGCGCTGGTCGCGCAGCTCGACCGCGGGCACCCCGAACGCCGAGGGCCCCACACCGGGCCCGAAGCGCACGCCGAACAACTCGCCCGGCCCCATCGGCGTCACGTGACCGACGGTGTCCGGCCCGGCCACGAACACCTCGCCGGTCGTGGCCGAGTAGATGATGTCGGTGCACCCGTCCGGCACGACCCGGCCGACGGCGGCCGTCACCGCGGACCGGCGCCACACGCAGGCCAGACCGGGGAACGGGCGTTCCGCGTACACACCGACGATGGTAGTGGCGGGGGCGCGCCGTGCTCGGGGGGCGCGGGGCGGCCCCCGCCACCGCTCAGGCCGCCCGGGCCCCCGCAGACGCCCCCTAGCCGCACGGGTGCGGGCCGTCGGAG
>NZ_JBFAAX010000238.1:3839-8639 GCF_040639995.1 Actinosynnema sp. NPDC023658
GGTCCCTGCAACACACGCTCTTGGTTTGTGGGGGCCCGCGCGGCCCCGGGCCGCCGGCGCCCCGCCACGAGTCCTCACGTGCCGAAGCGGACCCAGTTCACGCTCACGTACGGCGCGGGCTGGCCGCTGGTGAACGTGACGTAGACGTCGTGCGTGCCGGTGACCCCGGAGATGTTCGCGGGCACCGTCCGCCAGCTCTGCCACCCGCCGGTGTTGGCGATGGCGAAGCTGCCGACAGGCGTCGCGGTCGGGCTGTCCAGCCGCACCTCGACCAGGCCGCTCACCCCGCCGGACGCGCCGGACGCGGCTCGGGCGACGAACTGCGTGGCGGTGCGGGAGCCGAACCGGACGCCGGAGAACCGCAGCGAGTTGCCGTTGCCCAGCTGCGCCACCGCCTGACCGCCGTCGGCCGACTCGATCGTGCCCCCGGACCGGGACGTGGCCTGCTCGGCCTGGATGTCGGAGAACGCGTCCCACCCGCTGCCGCCGGGCTGGCTCGTGGTCGTGGTCGTGGTGGTCGGCTGGGTGCCGCCACCGGTCGACCACACCGCGACGTAGTCCACGACCAGCGAGTGGCCGGACGCGGTGGCCGCCGTGGGCGTGCCGGAGCCCGCGACGCCGTTGGGGAACGCGCCGCCCATGGCCAGGTTCAGCAGCAGGAAGTAGCCCGCGTGGCCGGTCATGTTGTTCCACGTGGTCGCGTCGAGCTGGTTCTGGGTGACGCTGTGGAACTGCTGCCCGTCCACGTACCAGCGCAACGCCTTGGGCGAGGAGCTCTCGTCCCACTCGAAGCGGTAGGTGTGGAACGCCGACTGGCACGACGAGCCGGGGCACGCGCGGCTCGCGCCGAGGCCGTTCGTCTCGTTGCACGGCCCGCCGGGGTTCACGCCGCAGTGCAGCACGCCCCACACGGAGTTGATGCCGTTGACGTTCTCCATGATGTCGAACTCACCGATGGCGGGCCAGTTCCAGTAGTTGCCGCGGTAGGGGCTGCCGAGCGCCCAGAACGCGGGCCAGTAGCCGAGCGCGGCCTGGCCGGTGACGTTCGGCATCTGGATGCGGCCCTCGATGGCGAGCTTGCCGCCCGACGGGGGCTTGAAGTTCGACCGCTGGGTCTCGACGCGGCCCGACGTCCAGTTGCCCGAGCCGTCGCGCAGCGCGGTGATGCGCAGGTTGCCCGAGCCGTCCAGCTTGATGTTGTTCGTGCTGCTGGTGTAGTCCTGGATCTCGCCGGTGCCCCAGTTGCCCGGGCCGCCCGGGTAGCCGTGGCCGGTGTCGATGATCCAGTTCGAGGACGACGGCAGCGAGTTGGCGGCCCCGTTGAAGTCGTCGCTCCACTGCAACGTCCAGCCCGACGGGGTGGTCGGCACCGAGGCGTCGGCGGACAGGGTCGCGACGACGGCGAGCGGCACGGCGGTGATGAGGGCGGCGGCGGTCGCGAGCACGCGTCGTCGTCGGCTCCGGCTGAACTCCATGAGCGGTGACCTCCTTGTCACTGTTCCCACACGTTCGGCGCGACAACAAAATCGCCTGCGCTCATGAGAGCGCTCTCACGATGATCGATCAAGGGGCCGAACGGCGCAAAAGCCGCTACTTGGCGTCGGCGTAGGAGTCCACCGGCACCGCTTTGAGCGGGAACCGGACCGGGGTCGCGCCGAACACCAGCCGGGACGCCTCGCCGCCCGCCGCCGTCACCTCCCGGCACACGACCTCGGCCAGCTCCTCCGGGCAGTGCACGAGCACCTCGTCGTGCTGGAAGAACACCAGGTGCGCGCCGCGGGCCGACTGGTGCAACCGCCGCCGCAGCACGCCGAGCAGCGCCGCCGTCCAGTCCGCCGCGCTGGCCTGCACCACGAAGTTGCGGGTGAACCGGCCCCAGTCCCGCGCCGCCCGCCGGGACCGGCGCAACGCGTCCTCGCCGTCGTCGGTGTCGCCGGTCGCGGCGTGCCACGCCTCCGACGGCGGCGGGCTGGTGCGGCCCAGCCTGGAGCGGACCATGCGCCCCTGCTCACCCGCCACGGCGGCGGCCTCCACGTACCCGACGGCCTCGGGGAACCGGCGGCGCAGCACCGCCATCGCCGGACCGGCGTCACCGCCCGTGCCGCCGTACATCGCGGATAGCATCGCGAGCTTCGCCTTGCCCCGGTCGCCGTCGAACGCCTCCGCGGCCAACGTCGTGTAGAGGTCGTCGTCGGAGGACACCGCGGTGAACCGGTGGTCGTTCGACAACGCCGCCAGCACCCTCGGCTCCAGCTGCGCCGCGTCCGCCGCCACGAGCTTCCACCCCGGGTCGGCGCGCACCGCCGTGCGCAGCGTCCGGGGGATCTGCAACGCCGCACCGCCCCGCGTCGCCCACCGCCCGGACACCACGCCGCCGACCACGTAGTCCGGCCGGAACCGACCGTCCGCGACCCAGGTGTCCAACCACGACCAGCCGTGCGCCACCCACAGCCGGGCCAGTTCCTTGTACTCCAGCAGCGGCTCCACCGCCGGGTGGTCCACGCGCTTGAGCACCCAGGCGCGCGCCGACGGGATGTCGATGCCCTCGCGGGCGAACGCGCGCACGATGCCCGGCGGGTGGTCCGGGTTGACCTGCTTGCCGCCGAACGCCGCCGTGATCCGGTCGGCCAGCTCGGCCAGCCTGACCGGCCGAGCCCCGCCGGGCGGACGCGGTCCGAGGGTGTCCACCAGCAGCTTCTCGTGCACGTCCGCGCGCCACGGCAGGCCGAAGTGCGTCATCTCGGCGGCGGCCAGCGCGCTGGCGGACTCGGCCGCGAACAGCAGCCGCAGCCCGTCGGCGTGCGGGAGCGTGGCGACCAGCCGCTGCTGCTCGGCGTGCACCGCGACCACCGCGTCGAGCGGGTCGGCGTCACCGGGCAACCGCTGCTGCTCGGGCTCGAACAGGGTCGGCTGGGTGTCCCGCTTGCGCGGTCCCTGGTCGTCCGGCACGGGCAGGCCGCGCAGCCGGGCCACGGCAGCACCGAGGCCGCGCGGCTCGGCGTGCCGACCCCGGTAGGCCAGCAGCAGGTACTCGACGTGCGCGAGGTCCTGGCACCGCTCCACCCGCACCCCGCGCGCCAACAGGTCGGGGTAGACCTCCGCCGTCTCCGCCCACAGCCACCGGGGCCGGTGGCGGCCCTCCAGTTCGGACACCGCCGCCGCCAGGTCCGACGTCCGCACCGCGGACCTCTCGGGCACGCCGGCGTCGGAGAGCACGCGGAACCGACCCGCGTTCTCCCCTTCCGACACCAGCGCGACGAGCATGCCTCTGATTGTGGACTGGAGGACCGACAGTGTTCGATGGCCGCTGCTCCGCAGACGGCGGCGAGGGCGACGCGACCTCGCGAGGGGGCGGGTCGGGGCTACTCACCCGATCGTGAATCGGGGCCGGGAGCAGGATGGGGCGGTGGACCGCACCCTGTCGCCCGGTGAGCTGCTGGACCCGCGGTACGAGGTGGTGCCGTTCCACGGGCGCACGGACGAGCTGGCCGACCTGGCGCGGTGGCGGGACGGTGACGAGGCGTTGTCCGCGATGCTCCTGCACGGTCCGGCCGGTGTCGGCAAGACCAGGCTGGCGCGGCACTTCGCGGAGGGCTCGGACGTCCTCGTCGTGGACGACGCCGACCTGGTCGCGCGGCTCGACCTGCGGCAACCCCGGATCCTGCTGGTCGCCCGGACGGCGGGCTGGTGGTGGTCGGCGCTGCGCCAGCGCGCCGCGCGCCTCGGCTACCGCACGGACGACCTCGCCGTCACCCCGTGCCCGGACGAGCACGGGACGTCCTTCGCCACCGCCTGCGCCCACTTCGCCTACGCCCTGGGCCTCCCGCTCCCGACCACCGCCGCGCCGGACGTGGCGACCGTGCACGAGCTGCACCTGGCCGCCCTGGCCGAGGTGTGCGGCACACCCGCCCACTGGCTGGTCGCCACCGACCCGGTGCCCGGCCGGCTCGCGGAGGACGTGCTGGCCGCCGCGCTGCTGGACGACCGGATCACGCCCGACCGCTCCCCGGAGGCCCTGGAGACGCTGCTCCGCGCCGCCGCCGCACGCGTGCCGCACGTACGCCGCCGCGCCGAGGAGCTGTTCACCGCCCACCCGGAGCTCGCGGACGTCGCGACCGGCGCCGCGCTGAGGATCCTCGCGGAGTGGCCCGGACCGGCGGCGGCCGTCGCCCGACGGGTGTTCGACGACCCGCGCTTCCACGGCGACCCGCTGCCGGCGATCCTCACCCGGACCCTCGCGCGGCAGGCCACCGGCCGGCTCGAACGAGCCGAGCTGCACGGCCTCCTGGCCGCCCGCGCGGCCCTGGCGTCGCTGCACGAGGAGGCCCTGTCCGCGTCACGCCGGGAGGTCGCCCTGTACCGGGAGCTGGCCGAGGAGGACCCGACCGAGCACCGCCCCGCGCTCGCGGACGCCCTGGCCGACCTCGGCCTGCGGTACGTCGCGGTGGACCGGCCGGCGGACGCCCTGGCCGCGTCCGAGGAAGCCGTGGCGCTGTGCCGGGTCGTCGCCGCCGAGGACCGCGACTGCACGTCGCAGCTCGCCCGCGCGCTCGACCAGCTGAGCCGCCGCTACGCCGCGCTCGGCCGCCGCGACGAGGCGTTGGCCGCGATAGAGGAGGCCACCGACCTCTACCGCGACCTGGCCGAGGCCCAGCCGAAGCTGTTCCGGGTGGACCTGGCGAACGTCACGCACCAGCGGATCGGGCTAGACGAGTAATGCGTAAGACGGGGTGAGGTCCGGAGACGGACGAAGGGTGTTCAAGATCCGTTTGTGACGACAGACCTGAACACCCTTCTCAC
>NZ_JBFAAX010000239.1:0-8549 GCF_040639995.1 Actinosynnema sp. NPDC023658
CACCGGGCCATCGCCGTGCCGAGCCCGGTGCTGATCACCGCGGCCACCACCTGCGCGACGCCGAGGCCCGGTTGGCGAGGTGGCGCCAGCAGGGCGTCGCTCCACGGCCGGTCGGCGCGGTAGTGCCCGGCGAACAGCGCCAGCCGCACCGCGTTCGGGTCGACCTTCATCGCCCGCAGCTTCGACACGAACACCAGGTTGCCGCGGGACTTGGACATCTTCTCGCCGTCCAGCCCGATCATGCCCGCGTGCACGTAGAGCCGGGCGAACGGGTGGTCGCCGGTCAACGCCTCGGCGTGCGCGGCGGAGACGTCGTGGTGCGGGAAGATCAGGTCCGACCCACCGCCCTGCACGTCGAACGACGTGCCGAGCCGGTTCAGCGCGATGGCGCTGCACTCGATGTGCCAGCCGGGACGGCCGTCACCCAGCTCCGACGGCCACGACGGCTCACCCGGTCGGGCAGCACGCCACAGCAGCGCGTCCAGCGGGTGCCGCTTGCCCGGCCGGTCCGGGTCGCCGCCGCGCTCGGCGAAGTACTTGTCCATCGTCTCGCGGTCGTAGTTCGACTCGTAGCCGAACCGCCCCGACGCCGAGTGGTCGAAGTACACGTCCGGGTACTCCACGTCGTCCACCCGGTACGCCGAGCCACCGGCCATGAGCTTGGCGATGGCCTCGACCACCTCGGGGATGGCGTCGACGGCGCCGACGTAGTCGCGCGGCGGCAGCACCCGCAGCGCCACCATGTCCTCGCGGAACAGCGCCGTCTCCCTCATGCCCAGGACGACCCAGTCGTCCTGGTCGCGCTCGGCCCGCTCCAGCAGCGGGTCGTCGACGTCGGTGACGTTCTGCACGTAGTGCACGTCGTGGCCGTTGTCCAGCCACACGCGGTGGACCAGGTCGAACGCCAGGTAGGTGGCCGCGTGCCCCAGGTGGGTGGCGTCGTACGGGGTGATGCCGCAGACGTACAGCCCGGCGGTGGCGCCGGGGGCGGTGGGGCGCACCTCGCCGGCGCTGGTGTCGAACAGCCGCAGGGGGCGCGGCTCGCCCGCGACCCGCGGGACTGGGGTGGAGGACCAGGTCTGCATGTGAACGACCCTAACTCGCGCGTAGGACGGCGCACGAAACGTCCGCCCTGCGGGACCCCCGGGCGTACCCTCCGACCAGGGGACCTGGGAGATGGTCGCGATGATCCTGGACATCGTCATCGGCGCGCTGGGCGTCTTCGCCCTGGGGTTCGCCGGCAGCGCGCGCGTGATCAAGCAGTACGAGCAGGGCCTGGTGTTCCGGTTCGGCAGGGTGCGCCCGCAGTTGCGCGGACCGGGCCTGACGATGGTCGTGCCGGGCATCGACCGGCTGCGGAAGGTGAACCTGCAGATCGTCACCCAGCCGATCCCCGCGCAGGACGGCATCACCCGCGACAACGTCACCGTGCGGGTGGACGCCGTCGTCTACTTCAAGGTGGTCGACGCGGTGCGGGCCGTGGTCACGGTCGAGGACTACCGCTTCGCCATGCTGCAGGTCGCGCAGACCTCGTTGCGCTCGGTCATCGGCAAGAGCGAGCTGGACGACCTGCTGTCGAACCGGGAACGCCTCAACCAGGGCCTCGAGCTGATGATCGACAACCCGGCGCTGGAGTGGGGCGTCGAGATCGACCGGGTCGAGATCAAGGACGTGGCGCTGCCGGAGAGCATGAAGCGGTCCATGTCGCGGCAGGCCGAGGCCGAGCGCGAGCGACGGGCGCGGATCATCACCGCCGACGGCGAGCTCCAGGCGTCGAAGAAGCTGTCCGAGGCCGCCGCGGCGATGGCGTCCACGCCCGCCGCGCTCCAGCTCCGGCTGCTGCAGACCATCGTGGAGGTGGCGGCGGAGAAGAACTCGACCCTGGTGCTGCCGTTCCCGGTGGAGTTGCTCCGCTTCCTCGAACGGGCGACAGGATCAATAGAACAGCAGGTCAAGGCGCCCCAGACCGGCTGAGCGTTTGCCCCGTGCACCGAACGGGAGGAGCATGTGGGCTGGCTCACGTCGTCGGGACTAGGGAGGCGGCATGACCGCGCTCAAGCCGGAACCCGTGATCACCCACCCGGGCGCCGCCCGGCGACGGTCCAAGGGCGCCGTGCTGCTCGGGCTGCTCCGCACGACCGACCCCAAGCAGATCGGCGTGCTCTACCTGGTCACGTCGTTCATGTTCTTCATGGTCGGCGGCGTGATGGCCCTGCTGATCCGCGGCGAGCTGGCCCGGCCCGGCCTGCAGTTCCTGTCCAACGAGCAGTACAACCAGCTGTTCACCATGCACGGCACGATCATGCTGCTGCTGTACGCGACGCCGATCCTGTTCGGCTTCGCCAACTACATCCTGCCGCTGCAGATCGGCGCCCCGGACGTGGCGTTCCCCCGGCTCAACGCGTTCTCCTACTGGCTGTTCCTGTTCGGCGGGCTGACCGTGATGGCGGGCTTCCTCACGCCCGGCGGCGCGGCGGACTTCGGCTGGACCGCCTACACGCCGTTGAGCAGCGCGGTGCACGCGCCGGGCATCGGCCCGGACCTGTGGATCATGGGCCTGGCGGTGAGCGGCCTGGGCACGATCCTGGGCGGCGTCAACATGGTGACCACGGTGTGCTGCCTGCGCGCGCCCGGCATGACCATGTTCCGGATGCCCATCTTCACCTGGAACATCTTCGTCACCAGCATCCTGATCCTGCTGGCGTTCCCGATCCTCACCGCGGCCCTGATGGGCCTGGCCGCCGACCGGCACCTGGGCGCGCACGTGTTCGACCCGGCCAACGGCGGCGTGATCCTGTGGCAGCACCTGTTCTGGTTCTTCGGCCACCCCGAGGTCTACATCGTGGCGCTGCCGTTCTTCGGCATCGTCAGCGAGATCTTCCCGGTGTTCAGCCGGAAACCGCTGTTCGGCTACAAAGGACTGGTCTTCGCCACGTTCGCCATCGCGGCCCTGTCGGTGGCGGTGTGGGCGCACCACATGTTCGCCACCGGCGCCGTGCTGCTGCCGTTCTTCTCGCTGATGACGTTCCTGATCGCGGTGCCGACGGGCATCAAGTTCTTCAACTGGATCGGCACGATGTGGAAGGGCCAGCTGACGTTCGAGACGCCGATGCTGTTCAGCATCGGGTTCATGGCGACGTTCCTGCTCGGCGGGCTGACCGGCATCATCCTGGCCTCGCCGCCACTGGACTTCCACGTCACCGACACGTACTTCGTGGTGGCCCACTTCCACTACGTGCTGTTCGGCACGATCGTGTTCGCCACCTACGCGGGCCTGTACTTCTGGTTCCCCAAGATGACCGGGCGGATGCTGAACGAACCGCTGGGCAAGCTGCACTTCTGGACCACGTTCCTCGGCTTCCACGGCACGTTCCTGATCCAGCACTGGCTGGGCAACATAGGCATGCCGCGCCGGTACGCCGACTACCTGGAGAGCGACCACTTCACCCTGCTAAACACCATCTCCACGATCGGGGCGTTCGTGCTGGGCGCTTCCGTGCTGCCGTTCGTGTGGAACGTGCTGCGCAGCTACCGGTTCGGTGACCCGGCCGAGCGCGACGACCCGTGGGGCTTCGGCAACTCCCTGGAGTGGGCGACGTCCTGCCCGCCGCCGCGGCACAACTTCACCGAGCTGCCGCGGATCCGGTCGGAGCGGCCCGCGTTCGAGCTGCACTACCCGCACATGGTGGAGCGGATGCGCGAGGAGTCGCACTTCTCCCTGACCAAGCCGGGCAAGCACCGGGTGGAGGCGGACGAGGCGACGGAGAAGGCGCTGGCACCGACCGACCGCGAGGACGGGCCCGGCTGAGCGGAGCCGGACGCGCCGGACTCGTCAGTGACGAGCTGGGCCGGGAACCTCCTCGGCGTCGGCCCGGGCCCGCCAGTAGGCGAGGTTGCTCCGCGTGTTGCGGATGCTCGGGTGGTCAGGCCCCAGGACCCGGAGCCGGTCGGCCAGCAGCTCCTCGAACGCCGACGCGGCGGCCTGCGCGTCGCCCGCCTCACCACTCCAGCGAGCGAGGTGGCCACGAGTGGTGAACGTGCTCGGGTGGTCGGGGCCGAGGATGGTGAGCTGGTCGTCCAGCAGGGCTCGCAGGGCTGCCCGAGCCCCGGCGGGGTCACCGCTCTCCTTCTGCCAGACCGCCAGGTTGTTGCGCGTGTCGAGCGTGTTGGGGTGCAGCGGGCCCTGCACCCGCTCCTGGTCGCGCAGCAGCTCGCGCAACACGGTGACGGCACGGTCGGGGTCGCCGCCCTCGCCGTACGCGAAGGCCTGGTCGTTGCGGGTCGCCAAGGTGTCGGGGTGGTCCGCCCCCAGCACCCGCGCCCGGTCGGCCAGCAGCCGTTCGAACGCGGTCGCCGCGCCTCGCCGGTCCCCCGCCTCCCCCAGCCACCGCGCGAGGCGACCGCGGGTCGTGAGGGTCGCCGGGTCGTCCGGCCCCAGCACCTCCGACTGCACCCGGAGCAGGTCCTCGTGGACCGCCACCGCCTGCGCGACCTCCGCGTGACGCCGGCCCGGAACGCCGTTCCAGCTCCAGTCGGCCGGGTGGCCGGCACCCACCGCCGTCGACGGATCGGTGAGGAAGCGCTGGAACACCGCCGCCGCTCGCGCCGCGTCGCCCGTCTCCGCCATGTAGTGCGCGAAGTCGCCCAAGGCGCCGAGGGTCTCGGGGTGGTCCCGTCCGAGCAGCCTGAGCCGTTCGGTGAACAGCAACTCGTGGGTCTCGACGGCCGCACCCAGCAGGCCCGCTTCGCCCTGCCAGAACGCCAGGTCCGCCGTGCAGGCGAGCGTGTCGCGGTGGTCCGGGCCCAACTGGCGGCGGGCGGTTTCCAGCAGTTGCCGGAAGTAGTCGCAGGCGGCACCGGCCAGGCCGCTGCCGCCGAGGCTGGCCCCCGCGCGGTGCAGCAGCGAGTGCCGGCCCTCCCGCCAGAGCTCGGTTTCCGCGGCGGCGTGCACCGCGGCGGCGTTGGCCCGCAGTGACTGCACGAGTGCGGTGTCCGCTTCGATCGACGGCCACACCTGCAACAGCGCGTCTGCGGCCACCGTGGGCAGCAAGCGCGCTCTCTCCTCGGTGTACCGGTCGCGGACTGCGCGCTGGACCAAGGCGTGGACGGTCACCTCCGCGTGGACGTTGGTCGGGTCGAACGCGATCAGGCTGAGGCGGTCCAGGCACATCAACGCGTCCCGGGCCTGCTCTGCGCCGACCTCTGCCCCTGTCACGGCTTTCAGGTGGAACAGGACGGCGGGCGCGGTGAGCGCGCCGACCGGGATGCCGTTCGGGTCGAGGAGCGCCATCACCTCCAGCAGGGGTGCGGCGAGTCCCGCCGGTTCCAGGCGGTCAGCTTGGGCGACCGACAACGCCCAGGTCGCGGCCACCGTATCCCGGTGCTGGTCGGGGAGTGATCCCGGTTCGGGCAGCAGAGCGCGCAACTCGCGGCGCCGGTCCTCGAAGCGTCGCACGTACTCGGCGCAGGTCAGCCGCCGGTCGAGCAGGTAGGTCGCGGCCTGCGCCAAGGCGAGCGGCAGGTGGCCCAGCGCGGCGGCCAGTTCCCGTGCGCCAGACTGCCACCCGTCGCGGTCGGCGAGCTTGGCCTTGAGGTAGGCGGCGGACTCATCGGGGGTGAACAGGCCGACCTCGACCATCCGCCTCCCCTCGCCGCGCAGCGCGGCGTCCCGACGACGGGTGGTCACCACCACTCGGCCGAACGCGGTGCGCGGGGGCCACAGGTCGAGCAGGTCGGCCGGGTCCCGCACGTCGTCGAGCACGACCAGCCACCGCTTCGGAGTGCTCGCGAGCCAGGCCAGCAGCCGGTCTGCGCCGATCGCCGGGTCGGTGTCCTCGGTACCGGTCAGGTCCGTGGCCAACCGCGCGAAGTCCCCGACGACGGCCTCGCGGGACGAGGCCGTGACCCAGACCAGCAGGTCGACGACGCCCTCGGCCCACGCCCGCTCGGCGCAGCCGGCGGCCAGCTGGGTCTTGCCCACCCCGCCCAGGCCGGACAGCACGTCGACGTGGTTCCACAGGCCACCCGGCGCGGCCGGCGCGTCCCACCCGACACCGATGTCACGGCTCTGGAAGGCGTCGGCGCGCGGGGGCACGCGACCGGACCGGTGGGGCAGTTCTGCCGGCGGACGCGTGCCGTAGTGGTGCACCCCACCGTGGATGATGCCGGCCTGCACCAACGGCCCGACGGACCCGCTGCTGTTGACCGTGTTGGCGGTGTCGAACGTGTCGTGGACCGGGGAGTCGTCGTGGACCGGAGCGTCGGGGGCATCGCCCGCCCCTTCCGCCGACTCCGCACCACCAGCCTCCACAGCACCGATCATCTCGCACTGGGCACGATTGCACTCCTACGAGCGCGGTGACCGGCCGAGCTGTCCGTCCGCCTGCACTCCGGCCAGGTCACGCCGGCGACGGCCGGCCCCCGCCTGCACGCGGTCAGAGCGGTGAACAAGGCCGTGGTCGGTCGGGCGACAGCACGGCCGTGCGCGGGCGGGGCCCGGGGGGGGGGGCGGCGGGGGGGGGCGGCGCGGCGCCCCGCGGCGCGCCCGCGCCGCGGATCAGTACACGAAGCACTCCTCGCTGCCCGCGTAACCCGCCGCGCGGACGTCCGACGCGGCGAGCAGCCCGGCGAACCTGCGGTCCACCTCGGCGCGCTCGGCCGAGTTCGGCAGGTCGTTGCGGCAGGACACCGGTGCGCTGGAGCCGGACATCAGGTCCGTGCACAGACCCGTCCGCCGGTCCGGCAGGCCGAGGATGTGCCCGATCTCGTGCGTCGAGATCCGCGGCCGGTAGTAGCCCTGCTGGACGGCCTGCCGCCCCATGTACACGGTGCCGTTGCCGAGCGACGACACGTACGCGCGCGGCCAGCCGTCGTCCGCCAGGATCCGGATGTTCGTCGGCGTCCCGGAGGCCCGGCGGGCCAGCTTGACGTTGGTGACCGACTTGTTCCAGTTGGCCGCGGCGGTGTCCCAGTCCGCGGCGAACTCCTGTGCCTGGCTGACGTCGTAGTACAGCGTGCGCGCCAAAGCCTGCGGGTCCGCCGACGCGCTGGGCGCACCGACCGCGACCAGCGGCAGCAGCAGGCCCAGCACGGCCACGACGACCCGCGCGGCCTTTCGTACGAGCATGGTGGTCTCCTTGGGTACAGGGACGGGGAGCCGGTGACAGGGAGGCTCCCGCCCGTCCAACGAACCAGTCGTCGCGGTTCGTCACCAGCCCCATACGTAGGGTTGTTCGGACCACCTCCGGATCGACCCCGTCGCGCCCTGACGGATAGTTGACTCTGACTAGTCATTCCTGGATAGTCAGTATTGACTAGGAGGTGGCGGTGGCGTCCAAGCGCAAGGTCGGCAACCTGCTGGGGCTCGCGGTGCTCGGTTATCTCGTCCGCGAGCCCCTGCACCCGTACGAGCTCAGCAGGCTCATGCGGGCCCACGGCGACGACCGCAGCATCAAGTTCACGCACAGCTCGCTGTACATGGTGTTCGGGCAGCTCGCGAAGGCCGGCTTCATCGCGGAACAGGGGACGTCCCGCGAGGGGCAGCGGCCGGAGCGGACGGTCTACGCGCTGACCGACGCCGGGCGGGCGGAGCTGAAGGACTGGATGCGGGAGCTGGTCGCGGAGCCGCAGCACGAGCACCCGCGGTTCGTCGCGGCGCTGTCGATGATCTCGGCGCTGCACCCGGACGAGGTGACCGCGCTGCTGCACGCCCGGCTGGACGGGCTCCGCCGGCAGCTCGACGAGATCGAGGCGATCGTGGCCGGCGCCGACGCGCACCCGCTCTTCCTGGTCGAGGAGGAGTACCGCACCGCGCTGCTGAACGCCGAGGTCGCGTTCGTCCAGGGCTTCCTGGAGCGCATCAAGGACTGGCGCCCGCTGTGGGCGCGCTTCCACGAGGGGGAACGATGAGAGCGACCGTGATCGGCGGCGGCATCGGCGGGCCCGTCGCCGCGATGGCACTGCGGAAAGCCGGGATCGACGCGAGCGTCCACGAGCGCTACGACCGCACGGCCGACGGCTCGGGCGGTGCGCTGAGCATCGCGCCGAACGGGTTGCAGGCGCTGGAGGTGCTGGGGCTCGCGGACGCCGTGCGGGAGATCGGCACGCCGATGACCGCCATGGAGCTGCAGAGCTGGAACGGGCGGACGCTCGGCCGGTTCGGCAGCGAGCCGCCGCAGTTGTTGGTGTGGCGTCAGGACTTCCACCGAGTGCTGCGCGAGGAGGCCGTCCGGCGCGGGATCACCGTCGTGCACGGCAGCGAACTCGTCGACGCCGTCGACCGCGGCCCGCACGTCACCGCGCGCTTCGCCGACGGGTCCGAAGTGGACTCCGACCTGCTGGTCGGCGCGGACGGCATGCGCTCGACCGTGCGGCGGCTCATCGACCCGCAGGCGCCGAGCCCGCGGTACGCCGGTCTGCTCGGCTTCGGCGCGCGGATGACGCGGACCGGCGAGCCGTCGACCGGCGGCGCGATGCGGCTCGTCTCCGGCAAGCGCGCGTTCTTCGGCTACCAGGTCCACGACGACGGCTCCGGCGGCTGGTTCGCCAAC
>NZ_JBFAAX010000240.1:0-8516 GCF_040639995.1 Actinosynnema sp. NPDC023658
CCTCGACGTGGAGCACCCGCTCTCACGTCGAGGCGCGCACCACCAGCTCGGTCGGCAGGATCGCGGCGGCCGGCGGTTCGCCCGCGATCTGCTCCAGCAGCAGCCGCACCATCTCGCGGGTGATGCGCTGGAACGGCTGGCGCACGGTGGTCAGCGCGGGCCGGGTGGAGGTCGCGATGCTGGAGTCGTCGAACCCGCCCACGGCGACGTCCTCGGGCACGCGCCGACCCGAGTCGTGCAGCACGTTCAGCGCCCCCGCGGCCATCAGGTCCGACGCGACGAACACCGCGTCCAGGTCCGGCGACCGCGACAGCAACGACGCCATCGCGGCCTCGCCTCCCACGCGGCTGTAGTCGCCGTGCGCGATCAGGTCCGGCGTGGCCTCGTCGCCCAGCACGTCCCGGTACCCGGCCAGCCGCTCGACGCCGCCGGGGGTGTCCGGCGGACCGGTGATGGTGGCGATCCGCCGCCTGCCGCGCGACCGCAGGTGCTCGACCATCAACCGCGCGCCGGACCGGTCGTCGGCCGCCGCGTAGGCGACGCGGCCCTCGTACCCGAGCGGCTTGCCGCAGGCGACCACCGGGACGCCCGAGTCGTGCAGGTCGTGGATCAGCGGGTTGCCGGTGTGCGACGACACGAGCAGCACGCCGTCGACGTGACCGGCGGCGATGAACCGGCTCGTGCGCTTGCGCTCCACCTCGGTGCTGGCGGTCATGAGCAGCACGGGCACGTCCAGCTCGGCCAGCTCCTGCGTGCAGCCCTGGAGCAGGATGCTGAAGTTCGGGTCCTCGAACAGCCGCTGCTGCGGTTCGGTGAGCACGAAGGCCACCGAGTGCGCCCGCTGCGTGACGAGGCTGCGGGCGGCCGGGTTGGCGACGTACCCGGTGGTCCGCACGGCCTTCAGCACGGCCTCCAGCGCGCCGGGGCTGACGTTGCGGCCGCCGTTCAGCGCGCGCGACACCGTGCCCCGCGACACCCCGGCGGCAGCCGCGACGTCGTGGATGGTCGGCCGGTTCCGCGCCGCCCTGCTGCGCTCGACGCTCATGACTCCCTCATGCTTTCACCGCTCCGGAGAGCAAGTCGATGCGCCAGTATCGCTGCAAGGTGAGGAACAGCGCGATCAAGGGCAGGACCGACACCAGCGAGCCGGTGACGACCAACGTGTACAGCGCGGGCGTGGTGTTGCCCTGCTTGAGCATCGTGTACAGGCCGAGCGTGACCGGGAACTTCCCGTCGTCGCCGAGCATGATGTAGGGCAGCATGAAGTTGTTCCAGATCGACACGAACTGGAACAGGAACACGGTGACCAGGCCCGGGACCATCATCGGCAGCGCGATGGAGCCGAGGATGCGCGCCTCGCCCGCGCCGTCGGTGCGGGCCGCCTCGACCACGTCCTCGGGCACGGCCGCGGCGGCGTAGACGCGGGCCAGGTAGATGCCGTACGGGCTGACCACGCTCGGCAGCAGCACGGACAGGTAGGTGTCGGTCAGGCCGACCTTCGACATCAGCAGGTACTGCGGGATGGCCAGCACCACGGCGGGCACCAGCACGCCCGCGATCAACGCGTTGAAGATCAGCGCCCGGCCCCGGAAGGCGTACTTGGCCAGCGCGTACCCGGTGACGCCGGACAACGCGGCGGACAGCAGCGCGCCCACCCCGGCGTACAGCGCGGAGTTCGCCAGCCACCGCCAGAACACGCCGCCGCGGTAGCCGCCCAGCTCCGCGAGGTTCGCCGGCAGCGACGTGCCGAGCGAGAACGTCGTGGTGGAGAACAGCTCGCCGCTGCTCTTGGTCGCCGCGACGAGCACCCACGCCACCGGGAACAGGCAGTACGCCGCGCCGAGCAGCAGCACGAACGTCGGGAACGCCCCCAGCGCGGCCACCACCGAGCGCGCCCGCGCGGGCGTCGCGACCCGGACCGGCACGGCGCTCACCGCTCACCCCCGAACGCCCGCGAGCGGGTCAGCCGCAGCAGCCCGAACGAGATCACGAACATCACCGCGGCGATCAGCACCGACGTGGCGGCGGCGGAGTAGAGGTCACCGCGGCCGAACGCGTCCTGGTAGACCTTCATCAACGGGGTCCAGGTGAGCGAGAGCGAGTTGGTCAGCGGGGCCAGGGTGGTCGGCTCGGCGAACACCTGGAGCGTCGCGATGATCGAGAACAGCGACGTCAGCACGAGCGCGGGCGCCAGCAGCGGGATCTTGACGCGGGTCGCGACCTGCCACGGCGTGCAGCCGTCGATCCGGGCCGCCTCGTACAGGTCGCGCGGGATCGACCGCAGCGCGGTGTAGAGGACGACCATGTTGTAGCCGACCCCGCCCCACACCGCGATGTTGGCCAGCGCGAAGTAGATCCCGGTCGGGGACAGCAGGTCGACGTCGGGCAGCGACAGCTGCCGGAGCGCCTGGTTGAACGGGCTGGTGCCCGGCAGGTACAGGAACCCCCACAGCAGCGACGCGATGACGCTCGGGACCGCGTACGGCAGGAAGATCGAGATCCGGCCGAACCCGCGGGCGCGCACCCGGTCCTCGTCCAGCAGCAGCGCGAACACCAGGGCCAGGCCCAGCATGGTCGGCACGAGGATCGCGCCGTAGCCGAGCACCCGCAACGCGCCCGCGCCGAGCTCGGGGTCGGTGAGCGCGCGCCGGTAGTTGTCCAGCCCGACGAACACCTCGGAGCGGCTGCCCCTGCCCAGGCCCAGCCCCCTGACCTCGGTGCGGAACAGGCTCAGGTACACGGTGTAGGCGATCGGCAGCGCGAACACCAGCAGGAACAGCACCACCGCCGGGGCGACGAAGGCGTACGGCGCCACCTTCGGCGCCGCACCACCCCGCCCGGCCACGCGTGTCGACGTCACGAGCTCAGCCGCCGACGGTGAAGCCGTTGGCCTTCATGTCGTCCACGGTGGCGCTCTGCATCTTCGCCAGCGCGGGCACCAGGTCCGCGCCGCCGCTGATCGCCTCGCCCATCGCGTTCTTGTACGCGGTGTAGGTGACGTTGACGTTCGGTCCCCAGGTGAAGCCCGACGACGTGGCGGCGATCTTCGCGGCCTGCGCGTAGAAGTCCGGCTGGTTCGGGAAGAACGCGGGCGGCCGGGACTGCGCCTCCTGCGCCGAGGTGGCGGCCGGGTAGATGCCGCTCACGGTCACCAGGGCCTCCACGGCGGCCGGGTCGGTGTTCAGCCAGACCGCGAACTCGGTCGCCGCCTTCTGCTTCTTCGACCCGGCGGTCACCGCCGTGGTCGAGCCGCCCCAGTTGCCGGTGCGCGGCTCGGCGGCGTCCCACTGCGGCATCGGGGCCATCGCCCACTTGCCCGCCGTGCTCTCCGCGTTGCCCTTCAGCACGCCCGGCGCCCACACCGCGCTGAGCCACCCGACCTGCGTGCCGTCGTTGAGCGCCTTGTTCCACTCCGGCGTGTACATCGGGGACTTGTCGACCGCGCCCTCCGCGACCAGGCCGCTCCAGTACCGGGCGACCTTGCGGGTGGCGGCGTCGTCGACGGAGACCTTCCACGCCTCGCCGTCGACCGACCACCACGAGCCGCCCGCCTGCTGCACGAGGCCCGCGAACCAGCCCGGGTCGTTGGACGAGAACGTGCCGAGGAACTTGTCCGGCGCCTCGGCCCGCAGGTCTCGGGCGGTCTGCGCGTACTCGTCCCACGTCGTCGGCACCTTCAGGCCGTACTGCGCGAACAGGTCGGCGCGGTAGTAGAACATCATCGGGCCGGAGTCCTGCGGCACGGCGTAGACACCGGCGCCGCCCAGCGTCACCTGGTCCCAGATGCCCGGCGCGAACCGGTCCTTCACCGCCGCGGCGCCCCCGGAGATGTCGGCCAGCACGTCGTTGCTGACCAGGGTGGGCAGCGCCTGGTACTCCACCTGCGCGAGGTCGGGCGGGTTGCCGCCCTTCGCGCTGGTGAGGAGCTTGGTGACCAGGTCGTCGCCCTGGGCCTGCTTGCTGACCACGACCTTGGCGTCCGGGTGGCCCGCGTTCCACTTGTCGACGACCTTGTCGATGTCGGGCGCCCAGGCCCAGAAGGACAGTTCGACCGGGCCGTCGGCGGCCTGCTCGCCGCCACCGCCGCAGCCGGCGAGCAGGGCGAGGCCGAGTCCGACTGCCAGGGCCTTCTTCGCGATGTCGAGTCGCATGAGGTCTCCGGGGGTTCCGCGTCGCTGACGCCGCTGCCAGCGAGAACCGCGCTGTGAACGTGCACAGTAGTTGGACCACGGTTGAGCCTGTCAACTACTTGACACCCGCTTTTATCTGGGCCGTACTCTGCGATCAGACCGTGCACGTTCACAGCCACTGGAGTGTTCATGACGTTCGTGGTGCCCAGCCGGACCGACGCGCAGGTCGACGGGCAGGTCGCGGGGGACCCCTCCGCGCCCCGGATGCCGGTGGGTGTGGACGGGCTCGTCTACGGCGGGGACTACAACCCCGAGCAGTGGCCCGAGCACGTGTGGGTCGAGGACGTCGAGCTGATGCGGGAGGCCGGGGTCAACCTGATCAGCGTCGCGATCCACGCGTGGGCGCTGCTGGAGCCGCGGCCCGGCGAGTTCGACTTCGGCTGGCTGGACCGGCTGCTCGACCTGCTGCACGGCGCGGGCATCGCGGTCAACCTGGCCACGCCGACGGTGGTGCCGCCGGCCTGGCTCTACCGCGCCCACCCGGAGATCAGGCCGGTCACCCGGGACGGGGTCGAGCTGGAACGCGGGTCGCGGGCGACGTTCTGCCCCAGCGCGCCCGCCTACCGGCAGGCCGCCGCGGCCATCACCCGGCGGCTCGGCGCGCGGTACGGCGACCACCCGGCCGTGGCGCTCTGGCACGTGCACAACGAGTACGGCGCACCGGTCGGCGCGTGCTACTGCCCCGAGTCGGCCGCCGCGTTCCGGCGCTGGCTGCGCGCCCGGCACGGCGACCTCGACGCGCTGAACGCGGCCTGGGGCACCAGCTTCTGGGGCCAGCGCTACGGCGAGTGGGCCGAGGTCGAGCCGCCGCGCGCGTCCGGCACCACCGGCAACCCGGCGCACGAGCTGGACTTCGCCCGGTTCTGCTCGGACGAGCTGCTGGCCTGCTACACCGCCGAGCGGGACGTCCTGCGGCAGCACTCGGCCGTGCCGATCACCACCAACTTCATGACCACCAACTGCAAGTCGATCGACTACTGGCGCTGGGGCCGCGAGGTCGACGTGGTGGCCAACGACCACTACCTGACCGCCGAGGCCGACCGCAACCACATCGACCTGGCCATGTCGGCGGACCTGACCCGCGCGGTGGCGGGCGGGCGGCCGTGGATGCTCATGGAGCACTCGACCGGCGCGGTGAACTGGCAGCCGCGCAACATCGCCAAGCGGCCGGGCGAGATGCGCCGCAACAGCCTGACGCACGTGGCGCGCGGCGCGGACGCGGTGATGTTCTTCCAGTGGCGCGCTTCCCGCTTCGGCGCGGAGAAGTTCCACTCCGCGATGCTGCCGCACTCCGGCACGCGCAGCAGGCTGTGGCAGGAGGTCGTGCGGCTGGGCGGCGACCTCGGCGCGCTGCACGAGGTGCGCGGCAGCCTGGTGCGCTCCGACGTGGCCGTGCTGTGGGACTGGGAGTCGTGGTGGGCGCTGGAGCTGGACTGGCGGCCGTCGGTGGACCTGTCCTACCGGGAACGCGTCGGCGCGTTCTACGAGCGGTTGTGGGACGCCCGGCTCACCGTCGACTTCGTCGCGCCGGGAGCGGACCTGGGCGCGTACCCGCTGGTCGTCGTGCCGTCGCTGTACCTGGCGACGGAGGCGGCGGCGAAGGTGCTGCACGACTACGTGGTCGACGGCGGCACGCTCGTCGTCTCCTACTTCTCGGGCATCGTCGACGCCAACGACGCCGTGCACCCCGGCGGTCACCCCGGCGCGCTGCGCGACGTGCTCGGCCTGGAGGTCGAGGAGTTCCTGCCGCTGCGCCAGGGCGAGGAGGTGGCGCTGGACGGCGGTCTGCGCGGTGACGTGTGGGCCGAGCACCTGCGCCTGTCCGGCGCGGAGAGCGTGCGCGACTACGTGGACGGCCCGGCGGCCGGTGGTCCGGCGGTCACGCGGCACCGGCTCGGCGCGGGCACCGCCTGGTACGTCTCGACCCGGCTGCGCGGCGCGGCGCTGGACGACGTGCTGCGCGAGGTCTACCCGGACGCGGGCGTCGAGGTGCGCGACGACCTGCCTCGCGACGTGGAGGTGGTGCGCCGCCGCGGCGCGGGCGCCGACTACCTGTTCGTGCTCAACCACACCGACGCCGAGGTGCGGCTGCCCGCCTCCGGCACCGAGCTGCTCACCGGGCGGGAGTGCGAGTCCGGGCTGCGCGTGCCCGCGGGCGGCGCGGCCGTGCTCAGGACCTGACCGGTCCGCTTGGCGGAACGCGGCGCGAGCGCGCCACCACCCGCACTACCCCTTCGTCCACGGTACTGCGCAATCCGTAGTAGCATTCATCGCACACCACCGGGGAGAGCCATGGACACCAGTCAACTGCTCAAGGGGGTGCTGGACCTCGCCGTCCTCGCGGTGCTCCGCAAGGACGACGGGTACGGCTACGACGTGCTGCGCAGACTCCGCCAGGGAGGCTTGGACGGCGTCGGTGACGCGTCGGTCTACGGCACCCTGCGCCGGCTCTACAACGCCGGGCTGCTCACGTCGTACGTCGTGCCCAGCGAAGAGGGACCGCACCGCAAGTACTACAGCCTCAACGAACCGGGCCGCGAGCGGCTGGTCGAGTCCGGCAAGACCTGGAAGTCGTTCGCGCAGGCGTTGGACGACCTGTTGGGGGAGGGCGCATGAACACGCAGACCAACACCGAGGTGCAGCACTACCTGGACGCCATGCGCGAGGCGCTGTCCGACCTGCCCGCCGCCGAGGTCGCCGAGATCGTGGACGACGCCGGCGCGCACGTGGTCGAGGTCGCGGAGGAGATGGGCGACGAGTTCACGCTCGCCGCCCTGACCGACCGGCTGGGCACGCCGCGGGCGTACGCGGACGAGCTGCGCGCCGCCGCCGGCTACCCCACCCCCTCCGCCCCGGCGTCCGGCCGGTCGTCGCTGGTCGCGCGGTTCACGCTGTGGAGCCTCGTGGCGGGCGTGGTCATGGCGTTCGGCTTCGCGGTCTCGCGCGGCGAGGTGGAGGAGCTGACGCTGCTCGTCGGCCTGTGCGCGACGGTCGCCGCCGTGCTGGTGTTCCGGCAGAAGGGCCTGCTCGCGGAGGTCGCGGCGCTGCCGGAGACGATCGCGATCACCGACGCGCTGGCGCGGGTGCAACCGCCCGACGTGCAGAAGGCCCTGGCGACCCTGCGCATCTTCCAGCCGGTGTGGTGGATCGCCCGCGCGCTGCTGATCGGGGCGGGCGGCCTGGTGCTGATGTACCGGCTGCCGCCCGTGGTGCTGCTGGCCATCGCGCTCGCCCTGCTGTCGCTGCCGGCCGGCGTGAAGGCCAAGACCGACCGCCGGTGGCTGTGGGTCAGCCTGCCCGCGACCGCCTTCGCCCTCGGCATGCTGCTGTTCATCTTCGGCACGCTGGCGACGCGGTTCGACCACTACCCGGTCAGCTCGACCGCGGTGTCCACCTACAACGGGCCGCCGGCGTCCGACAACATCTACGTGTTCGACAAGGACGGCAAGCCGCTGACCGACGTCTACCTCTACGACGAGGACGGCCGCCCGCTCGACTCGTCGTGGTACGGCTGCACGGGCCGGGACCGCGACGACAACCGCTACCCGCGTCCCCGGGTCGTGCACGACGAGCAGGGCTGCCACGAGGAGGGCGGCGTCCCGTTCACCGTCGTCATGCCGACCGTGCCGACCACCACGGCACCGTCCGGCACGTCCCCGTCCGGCACCTCCACCGCGGTCCCCACCACCACCGCACCGCCGGCGACCCCGTCGTCCGTCGTGCCGTCCGCGCCCACGGTGGTCACGACCACCGGCTGACGGGGCGGGTTCAGGCCACCCGGGCCGTCGAGGAGCGGACGACGAGCTCGGTGGCCAGCTCGACCCGGTCGGTCGCGGGTGGGCGGCCCGCGATCAGGTCGGCCAGCATCCACCCGGCCCGCCTGCCCATCGCCGCGAGGGGCTGGCGGACGGTGGTGAGCGCGGGCGCGGACCAGCGGGCCGCCGGCAGGTCGTCGAAGCCGACGACGCTCAGGTCACCGGGCACCGACAGCCCGGCCGCGCGGGCCGCCTCCACGACGCCGAGGGCCTGCTCGTCGTTGGCCGCGAACACCGCCGTGGGACGGTCGGGCAGCCGCAGCAGCTCGACCGCCTCCCGGCGACCGCCCTCCCGGCTGAAGTCCGCGTGCCGCACCAGCGCGGGGTCCACCGCGAGGCCGGCGCGGTCGTGGGCGAAGCGGTAGCCGTCCAGGCGGGCGCGGCTGCACAGCACGTCACGCGGGCCGCCGACCACGCCGATCCGCCGGTGCCCGAGCGACAACAGGTGCCGCACCGCCGTCACCCCGCCCGCGCGGTTCGTGGCGGCGACGCTGAGCAGGTCCCGCGCGGC
>NZ_JBFAAX010000241.1:0-8469 GCF_040639995.1 Actinosynnema sp. NPDC023658
ACGGCCTCTGCTCCTGACCCGCGTGTCCTACCCCCGCAACGCGAGAGTCCTACGTCCACGTCGCGAGAGTCCTACGTCCAGTACCCCTGAGTTGAACGCTCAGGTGCACCCCGAGGCGGCCCGGGGTGGTCTACGGGGAGATCAACCGATCGGTTGATGCGAGGTCTGACCCGGCGTGTGATCCGGTTCGACGCCCCCGCGACGACGCTGGTGGCATGGCAATCATCGAGGTGGTCGACCTCGTCAAGAGCTACGACGGGAAGGTCGCGGTCGACGGTGTGTCGTTCACCGTCGACGAGGGGGAGGTCTTCGGGATCCTCGGCCCCAACGGGGCGGGGAAGACGACGACCGTCGAGTGCGTGGAGGGCCTGCGCACCCCGGACAGCGGCACGATCCGGGTCGACGGCCTGGACCCGCGCCGCGACCGGGCGGAGCTGCGGACCCGGCTGGGCGTGCAGCTGCAGCAGAGCGAGCTGCCCGACCGCATCCGGGTCGGGGAGGCGATGGACCTGTACGCCTCCTTCCACCGCGACCCGGCCGACTGGCGCGAGCTGCTGGCACGCCTGGGCCTGGCCGACCGCGTGAAGACGGAGTACCGCAAGCTGTCCGGCGGCCAGAAGCAGCGCGTCTCCATCGCGCTGGCACTGGTCGGCAAGCCCCGGATCGCGGTGCTGGACGAGCTCACCACCGGCCTGGACCCGCAGGCCCGCCGCGACACGTGGCACCTGGTCGAGCAGATCCGCGACTCCGGCGTCACGGTCGTCCTGGTCACGCACTTCATGGAGGAGGCCGAGCGGCTCTGCGACCGGATCGCGCTGATCGACGCGGGCAAGGTCGTCGCGGTCGACAGCCCGGCCGGCCTCGTGTCCAGGGTGGACGGTGAGCAGCGGGTCCGGTTCCGGCCCACCGCGCCGCTGGACGTGCGGCTGCTGGCCGACCTGCCCGAGGTCTCGCAGGTCGAGCAGCACGGCCCGCAGCTCGTCGTGACCGGCACGGGCAACCTGCTGCACGCCGTCACGTCCGTCCTCGCCCGCAACCACGTCGTCGCCGCCGACCTGCGCGTCGAGCAGGCCGGCCTCGACGACGCCTTCATCCGGCTCACCGGCCGCGCGTTCACGGAGTGATCACATGCTGAAGATCGTCAACATCGAGTGGAAGCTGTTCCTGCGCGAGCCGGCCATGGTCGTGTTCGGGATCTTCTTCCCCACCATCCTGCTGCTGGTGCTCGGCGCGATCCCCGCGCTGCGCACCCCGGACCCCCAGTTCGGGAACCTGCGGTTCATCGACTCCTACGTGTCCACGCTGATCGTGATCGCGCTGGCGTTCCTGGGCCTGAACAAGCTGCCCGCCACGGTGGCCACCTACCGCGAGAAGGGCGTGCTGCGCCGCTTCTCCACCACCCCGGTCCACCCGGCCCGGCTGCTCCTCGCCCAACTGGTCGTCAACGTGGTCGCGGGCGTGATCTCGATCGTGCTGCTGATGGCGGCGTGCCGGCTGGTGTTCCACATCGACCTGCCGCACCACCCGCTCGGGTTCCTGGTGACGTGCCTGCTCGGCATGCTGTCGCTGTCCGCCCTCGGCCTGCTGGTCGCGGCCTGGGCCCCGACCGCGCGTTCGGCCGGCGGGTGGGCGACCGCGGTGTTCATGCTGGTCATGTTCTTCGGCGGCGCGTACCTGCCCCGGTTCCTGCTGCCGGAGTTCCTGGTCCGCGTCGGGGAGTACCTGCCGCCGGGCGTGGGCGCGTTGCAGGAGGGGTGGCTCGGCGCCGCGCCGGACCCGCTGCAGCTCGCGATCCTGACCCTGATCACGCTGGTGGCGGGTACCGTCGCGGCGAAGTCGTTCCGCTGGGAGTAGGGGAGCAGGCGTGACGGACGCGCTCGACGGGTGGGAACGTCGGCTGAACACCGCGGGGCGTGCCATCCCGTACCTGGTCCTGCTGCTGTCGACGGGGATGTACCTGGTGCTCGGGACGGACCCGTGGCAGACCGAGGCGGTGAACGTCGGCATCGCGGCGGTGACCGGCCTGTGGATGCTGTGGTGGTTCACCCTGCACCCCGAGTGGCGCTCGCGGACCGGCCTGATGGCGGTGTTCTTCGCCGGGGTCCTGGTCGCCTACGCCGTGCTGGGGCTGCGCGACCCGCTGTTCGGGTTCTTCTCCTTCGCCGGGTACGTCTACGCGTTCGAGGTGCTGCCCGGCCGGTGGAGGTTCGCCGGTGTCGTCGTGAACGGCGTGCTGGCGGCGACGTCGCTGCAGGGCGGCTTCCCGTCGCCCGACCTCCGGTCGATCGGGGTCTACCTCGCCGTCGTCCTGGTCATCGTGACGATCGCCTGCACGTTCACCATGGTCGGCTACGTCACCTCCGAGCAGGCCCGGCGGCGCAAGGAGATGGTCGCCCAGATGGCCGCCATGATGGAGGAGAACGCGGGCCTGCACGCCCAGCTGCTCGTCCAGGCGCACGAGGCGGGCGTGCTGGACGAGCGGCAGCGGTTGGCGCGGGAGATCCACGACACCCTCGCCCAGGGGTTCGCCGGCATCATCACCCAGCTCCAGGTGGACGAGGCGCCGCCGCGGCACGTCGAGACGGCGTTGCGGCTGGCGCGGGAGAACCTGGCCGAGGCCCGCCGCTCGGTGCACGCGCTGCGCCCGCCCGCGCTGGTGGACGCGAACCTGCCGGACGCGTTGGCCGAGGTCGCGGCGGGGTGGACCGACCAGACCGGGGTGGCCGCGTCGATCCGGACGACGGGGGTGGCGCGCGCCCTGCACCCCGAGGTGGAGGTGACCTTGCTGCGTGCCGCGCAGGAGGCGTTGTCGAACGTCGCCAAGCACGCGCGCGCTTCACGGGTCGGGCTGACGTTGTCGTACATGGAGGACGTGGTGACGCTGGACGTGCGCGACGACGGCGCGGGGTTCGACCCGGAGGTGCGCACGGACGGGTTCGGGCTGGTCGGCATGCGGCAGCGGGTGTCGCGCCTGGCGGGAGCGCTGGTGGTGGAGTCGGAGCCGGGTGGGGGCACGGCGGTGTCCGCGTCCGTGCCCGCGATCCCGGCCGGGGTGACCCGGTGATCCGCGTGGTGATCGTGGACGACCACCCGGTCGTGCGCGACGGGCTGCGCGGGATGCTCGCGAGCGCCGGTGACGTCGACGTGGTGGGCGAGGCGGCGGACGGCGAGGAGGCGGTGACCGTCGTGCGGGCCCTGCGGCCGGACGTCGTGCTGATGGACCTGCGGATGCCCGGCGTGGACGGCGTCACGGCCATCGAGCGGCTGCGCGGGTGCCCGACCAGGGTGCTCGTGCTGACGACGTACGACACGGACAGCGACGTGCTGCCCGCGATCAAGGCCGGTGCCACGGGGTACCTGTTGAAGGACACCCCGCGTGACGAGCTGTTCCGCGCGGTGCGCTCGGCGGCCAGGGGGGAGGCGGTGCTGTCACCGTCCGTGGCGACCAGGCTGGTCGGTCAGGTGCGGCAGCCCGCCGCGGAGCCGTTGAGCGACCGCGAGGTGGAGGTGCTGGGCCTGATCGCGCGCGGCTGCACGAACCGCGAGGCGGCGGCGAAGCTCTTCATCAGCGAGGCGACCGTGAAGACGCACCTCGTGCACGTCTACGCCAAGCTGGGTGTGAAGGACCGCGCCGCCGCCGTGGCGGTGGCCTACGAACGGGGCCTGCTGGGCGCGTAGCGGCGGCTAGTAGTCGACGCGGTCGGGACGGGACAGCCACGCGGTGAACGGGGCGTTGTCCTCGCCGGTCGAGATCCGGTGCACCGGCAGGCTCCAGGTCTCGCGGGGCCGGTCGAACAGGTCGTAGAACTCGCGGTCGTCGAAGCCGGCCGCGGCGGCGTCGTCGCGGTCCGCGGCGTAGACGACCCGGTCCACCCGCGCCCACAGGGCGGCGGACAGGCACAGCGGGCACGGTTCGCACGACGAGACCAGCACGCAGCCGGTGAGCCGGAAGTCCCCGATGGCCCGGCAGGCCGCGCGGATGGCGACCACCTCGGCGTGCGCGGTGGGGTCGAGCGTCGTGGTGACCTGGTTCGTGCCCGTCGCCACCACCTCGCCGGCCCGGACGACGACCGCGCCGAACGGGCCGCCGCCCTCCGCGACGTTGCGGGTGGCCAGGTCGATCGACTCGCGCAGCCAGGCGTGGTCGGGGGACACGGACGTGGTCATGGGTTGCTCCTCGGAACGTGCGCACGGCCCCGCGGGACACCGTGGTGACGGCGGCCCCGGGCCGTGATGGGCGCGGGTCGGGCTGGTGGGCCGGGGTCGGGCTGCCGGTGGGCTCGGGGTGCGGGGATCAGGTGCCGGTGATGTGCTCCGGTCGCACGGGCACGCGGGTCAGGGCGAGACCGGTGGCGGCGCGGATGGCCGCGACGATGGCCGGCGTGGACGAGATGGTGGGCGGCTCACCGACGCCGCGCACGCCGTAGGGCGCGTTCGGGTCGGCCAGCTCCAGCACGTCGATGCTCATCGGCGGCATGTCGAGCACGGTCGGGATGAGGTAGTCGGTGAACGACGGGTTGCGCACCTCGCCGCCCTCGACCTGGATCTCCTCCATCACCGCGAGGCCGAGGCCCTGCGCCGAACCGCCCTGGATCTGGCCCACCACGGCCTGCGGGTTGAGCGCCTTGCCGACGTCCTGCGCGCAGTCGAGCTCGACCACCTTCACCAGGCCCAGCTCCACGTCCACGTCCACCACGGCGCGGTGCGCGGCGAACCCGTACTGCACGTGGGCGTTGCCCTGCCCGGTCTCCGGGTCGAGGGGCTCGGTGGCGCGGTGCCGCCACTCCACGGTCTCGTCGATCACCTCGTCGCCCAGCAGCTCGGCCAGGTCCGCGGCTGACGGGTCGCGACCGCCGGCGAGCTCGGTCAGCCTCTCCCGCACGGCCGCGCACGCGGCCTTCACCGCGCCACCGGTCACGTAGGTCTGGCGGGACGCGGAGGTGGAGCCGCCGTTGCCGATGCCGGTGTCCATCGGCAGGATCGTCACCCGCTGCACGCCCAGCTCGGTGCGCACGATCTGCTGCATGATCGTCACGAGGCCCTGGCCGACCTCGGCCGCCGCGGTGTGCGCGAGCGCGGCCGGTTCGCCGTTGATGACCTGCAACCGGACCCTGGCCGTCGAGTAGTCGTCGTAGCCCTCGGAGAAGCAGATGTTCTTCAGCCCCACGGCGTAACCGACCCCGCGCACCACGCCTTCGCCGTGCGTGGTGTTGGAGACGCCGCCGGGCATGTCCCGCAGGTCGAGCGCGGTCGGCGGCGGCGGCATCGGCTTGTCCTTCACCAGCTTCAGCAGCTGCGCGACCGGTGCGGCCGAGTCGACCACCTGCCCGGTCGGCATGACCGAGCCCTCGCTCATCGCGTTGACGATCCGCAGGTCGACCGGGTCCATGCCCAACGCCTGCGCGAGCTTGTCCATCTGCGACTCGTAGGCGAAACCGGCCTGCACCGCGCCGAACCCCCGCATCGCGCCGCACGGCGGGTTGTTCGTGTAGACGCCCCAGCAGTCGACGGTCACGTTGTCCACGTCGTAGGGGCCTACTCCGAGCGTCGCCGCGTTCGCCACGACGGCGGACGTGCTGGAGGCGTACGCGCCGCCGTCGAGGTGGATCCGCGCCTTGACGTACACGAGCTTGCCGGTGCGGTCCGCGCCGTGCTCGTAGTGCAGCACCGCGGGGTGCCGGTGCACGTGGCCGTAGAACGACTCCTCGCGGTTGTAGACCATCTTGGTGGGCTTGCCGGTGTGCAGCGCCAGCAGGCACGCGTGCACCTGCATCGACAGGTCCTCGCGCCCGCCGAACGCGCCGCCGACGCCGGACAGCGTCAGCCGCACCTTCTCCAGCGGCAGCCCCAGCGCCGCGGCGACCTGGCCCTGGTCGACGTGCAGCCACTGGGTCGCGATGTAGAGGTCGACGCCGCCGTCCTCGGCGGGCACGGCCAGGCCCGACTCGGGACCGAGGAACGCCTGGTCCTGCATGCCGACCTCGTACCGGCCGCTGACCACGACCTCCGCCCGCGCGTGCTGGTCGCCCCGCCGCACGGGCACGTGCCGCACGAGGTTGCCGCCGGGGTGCAGCGGCGTGTCGTCGACCGCCGTCTCCATGTCCACGACGGGCGTGAGCACCTCGTACTCGACCTTGATGCGCTTCATCGCGCGCTGCGCGGTCTCGGGGTGGTCCGCGCCGACGAGCGCGACCGGTTCGCCCTGGTAGCGCACGACGTCCTCGGCCAGCACGGGCTGGTCCTTGTGCTCCAGCCCGTAGCGGTTGTGCCCCGGCACGTCCTGGTGCGTGAGCACGGCGTACACGCCCGGCACGCGCAACGCCTCGGTCAGGTCGACCGACCGGATCCGCGCGTACGGGTGCGGGCTGCGCAGGGTCGCGCCCCAGATCATGTCCTCGTGCCACAGGTCCGAGGCGTACGCGAACTCGCCCCGCACCTTGAGGTTCCCGTCGGGCCGCTGCGGGCTGGAGCCGATGCCCCCGGACACGGCGGAGGTGAGTTCGGCGGGGGTGAGGCTCATCGCGTCCCCTTCAGTCGCTCGGCGGCGGCGCGCAGGTCGCGCGCGAGGTCGGTCGCGGAGGCGGTGCGCAGCTCGCCGTCGTCGACCACGGTCCGGCCGCCCACCAGCAGGAGCTTCAGCTCCGGCGCGGGCCCGAGCACCAGGGCGGCCACCGGGTCGTCGATGCCCGCGTGCTCGGGACCGTCGAGCCGCCACACCGCCAGGTCCGCGAGCTTGCCCGGTTCGATCGAGCCGATCTCCCGGTCGCGACCCAGGCAGCGCGCGCCGCCCATGGTGCCCAGCCACAGCGCTTCGCGGACGTCCAGCGCCTTGGGACCGCCGCGCTGCCTGGCCTGCAGCAGGGCCTGGTGCAGCTCCTCGACCATCCCGCCGGACTCGTTGGACGCCGCGCCGTCCACGCCGAGGCCGACCGGTGCGCCCGCGTCGAGCAGGTCGCGGACCGGGGCCGTGCCGGTGCCCAGCCGGCCGTTGGACGTGGGGCAGTGGGCGCTGCCGGTGCCGGTCGCGCCCAACCGCTTCACCGCATCCGGTGACAGGTGCACGGTGTGCGCGAGCCACACGTCGTCACCGAGCCAGCCGAGGCGCTCGGCGTACTCGGTCGGCGTGCAGCCGTACTCAGCCCGGCACTGCTCCTCCTCGTCGACGGTCTCCGCGAGGTGGGTGTGCAGCCGGACGCCCCTGGCGCGGGCCAGCTCCGCCGCGCCGGTCATCAGCTCGGCGCTGACGGAGAACGGCGAGCACGGTCCGACGGCCACCCTGACCAGGGCGTCAGGGGCCGGGTCGTGGTGGTCGTCGACGGCCTGCTCGGTGGCGACCAGCGCGGCCTCGGTCTCCTCGACCAGGTTGTCCGGTGGCAGGCCGCCCTGCGACCGGCCGCGGTCCATCGAGCCGCGCACGGCGTGCAGCCGGATGCCGACGCGCCTGCCCGCCTCGACCAGGGCCGCGAACTGGTCGCCGCCCTCGCGGGGGAACACGTAGTGGTGGTCGGCGGCGGTCGTGCACCCGGTGGTCGCGAGCCGGGCCAGCCCGGCGGACGCCGCCGCGTGCGTGATGCCGGCGTCCAGGCCCCGCCACACCGGGTACAGCGTGGTCAGCCACTCGAACAGCGTGGCGTCCTGGGCGAAGCCCCTGGTCGCCCACTGGTAGAGGTGGTGGTGGGTGTTGACCAGGCCGGGCGTGACCAGGCAGCCGCTGCCGTCGACCCACGTGTGCGGGCCGGCCGGCCTGGGCGCCTGGCCGGGGCCGACCGCCGTGATCCGGCCGTTCTCGAACACGACGTGCCCGAACGCGTGCTCGGTGCCCGCGGCGTCGACCGCGGCCACCGCGACGCCGTCGAGGATGGTCGGCGTCATCGGGCCGCGTCCCCCGGGTCCGCCTTGCGGGCGGCGGCCAGGCGCACGGCGTCCAGGATCTTCTCGTACCCCGTGCAGCGGCACAGGTTCCCGGCCAGGGCCTCGCGGATCTCCGGGTCGCTCGGCCGCGGCACGCGGTCGAGCAGGTCGTGCGCGGCGACCACGAGACCGGGGGTGCAGAACCCGCACTGCACCGCGCCCGCGTCCACGAACGCCTCCTGGACCGGGTCGAGCCGGTCGCCCCGGGAGAGGCCCTCCACCGTCCGCACCTCGCGGTCCTGCACCTGACCGGCGGCCACCAGGCAGGAGCACACCGGCGTGCCGTCCAGGTACACCGTGCACGAACCGCACTCGCCCTGCTCGCAGGCGTTCTTGGAACCGGGCAGGCCCAGCCGCTCGCGCAGCAGGAACAGCAGGCTCTCGCCCTCCCACACGTCGTCGGCCTGCCGCGGCTCGCCGTTGACGGTCACGTCGACGCGCATGGTCACGCCACCTTCCCGGAGTAGTCCTGCCAGGCCCAGCCGAGCGTCCGCCGGGCCAGCACGGCGAGGGCGTGCCTGCGGTACGCGGCCGAGCCGCGCACGTCGTCGATCGGGC
>NZ_JBFAAX010000242.1:0-8439 GCF_040639995.1 Actinosynnema sp. NPDC023658
GTCACGAACGTAGGACTCTCGGCGCGCGAATGTAGGACTCTCGCGGAGGGGGAAGAGGTGGGATGACGAAGGCCACCCCGACCGCGTCGAGGTGGCCCTTCATCCCCAGTGGACGCTCAGGTCGCGGCGGTGCGGGAGGCGGGTCCCGGCTGCTGGTCCCCGGCCGAGTCGCGCGGCCACCACCGGCTCGGCCGGGGCAGGAACGCGGCCAGCTCGGGGAAGTCGGTCGGGCGCTCGGTCATCCAGTTCCAGTAGCGCGGGATCGTGCGGGCGTACTCGCAGTAGTACCGGCGCAGCGCGTCGATCAGCTGGCGCAGGGTGTTCGGGTGGATCGAGCCCGGCCGCCACACCAGCAGGAGCCTGCTGCGCAGCGGCTCGGTCATCGCCACCAGGCTGACGTCCGACGTGGACCCGGTGGGCGTGGCCAGTGCCGCCGCACCGGCGTCGCGCACCCAGCTCATCGCCTCCGCGTGCCCGCCTGCGTAGTGCAGGACCTCCGGCGTGGGGTGGTCGAGCTTGCGGAACAGGTGCTCCTCGACGGTGTGGAACCAGTGCCCCGGCACGTGGTGCACCCAGCTCAACGACAGCATGTGCCTTCGGCTCACCGTAGTCCTGCGCGCGAGGGCGTGGTCGCGGGGCAGGGCCAGCCAGATCGGTTCGCGGACGATGATCTCCTTGGCCAGCGAGGGATCCAGCTCCCGCACCCCGTCCACCGCCTCCGGGCTGGGCACGAGCGCCGCGGTGAGCTCGCCGCGGCTCACCGCGTCGATGCCGAGGGCCGGGTCCAGGGTGACGGTTTGCACCTCCACCGAGGGCAGCGACGACTGCAGCGCCCGCCGCAGGGTCACCGGTGTCCATTCGGCGTTGCCGATGCGGAGAATTCCGGACGACAGCGACGACGCCTCGGCGACGACCGCGTCCGCCCGGGTCGCCAGATCCGCGAGCATGGGGATTAAACGCTCACCCAACGGCGTCGGAGTAATGCCGAAGGCCGAACGCACGAACAGGTCGCCGCCAACCGCCTTCTCGATCCGTCTCAATTGGGCGGTGAGGCTGGGTTGGGGCAAAGACAGCTTCGCCGCGGCCTTCGAGATGCTGCCGGCCTCGGCAAGGGTGGTGACCACCCTGGCGTGACGTATCTCCAGGTGCATGCATCCAACCCCTTTGCGTCGTTACTCGGGGTCCACTAACTTCGGCCGGTTCGGGGGATTTTCCGGACCAGCCTCGTCGTGCCGGGCGGCCGTTCCAACCTACCCCACGGGTGAACGCCTGAGGAGGAGTTCACGCGACCGCCCACCATTCGTTGAGGTCTCAACAGGAATTATGGAAACGGTGGCTACGATCGTCCGCAGTTACCTACTCGAAAGTCGGTTACGGAACGGAACCGCACGGCTGCGGAGACGGTTCCACCGGCAGGCCCGAAGGCGGATGCGGGGGACAGCACCAGTGCCGCCGGCTTGATCACAACCGTATGGTCTGCGGCGCGTGCACACACCGATAGGCCCACGTGGGGAGCGAGAACGTGAATCTATCTCCGATTCAAGGCGTGGATGACGTCGTCCGACTGCATTCCGTCCGCAAGGTTTACGGCAATGAGCGGAACGGCGTAGTGGCCCTTGACGGAGTCACGCTCGGCATCGCCCGCGGCACCTTCACCGCGGTGATGGGCCCCTCCGGTTCGGGCAAGAGCACGGCGCTGCACTGCGCCGCCGGCCTCGACCGGCCTACCTCCGGCTCGGTCGTGCTCGACGGCCAGGAGATCACCGGCCTGAACGAGCGCGAGCTGACCCGGCTGCGCCGCGAGCGCATCGGCTTCGTGTTCCAGTCCTTCAACCTCCTCCCGGCGCTGACCGTCCTGGAGAACGTCCAGCTGCCGCTGCGCCTGGCAGGTCGCCGCCCGCAGCGGTCCCAGGTGGACGACGTGATCGCCCGCGTCGGGCTGTCCGAACGCCGTCGGCACCGCCCCGGCGAGCTGTCCGGTGGTCAGCAGCAGCGGGTGGCCATCGCCCGCGCGCTCATCACCCAGCCCGCGGTGATCTTCGGTGACGAGCCGACCGGCGCGCTGGACACCCGCACCGCGCTGGAGGTCCTGGCGCTGCTGCGCCACGCCGTGCGCGACGGCCGTGCCGAACCTCTTCGTCGCGTCGTCCAGCGCCTTGTAGGCGTTGCCGAGCTCGGCGAAGTCACCGCTGGACTGGGCCGACTTGATGCGGTCCAGGGCCGACTGGATGTCCCGCACGGCCTGCTGGAGCTCCGTGCCCTGCTGGCCGTCCCCAGGAGGCGTGGGCGTGGTGGACGGCGTCGTGGACGGCGTCTGCCCGTTGTCGCCCTGCGGCACCTGCGACGAGGAGCCGGAGAGCACCTTCTCCATCGCCTGACCCAGCGTCGGCGCGTAGCCGACCTTGTCCCCGAAGCTGACCAGCACCTTGAACAGCTGCGGGAACTGGGTGTTCTGGCTGGCCCGCTCGATGTAGATGGGCTCCACGTAGAGCAGGCCGCCGCCCACCGGGAGGGTGAGCAGGTTGCCGTAGACGACGTTGGTCTGCCGCTGGGTGAGCAGGTTCAGCTCGCTGCTGACCTCGCCGTTGGTCAGGAACGTCGTCTGGATCTGCTGCGGGCCCTTGGCCTCGTTGTTCAACGTCAGGACGCTGATCTTGCCGTAGTTGTCCGGGTCGGACCGGACCGTCACGTACGAGGCCATGAACTCGCGGTTCAGCCGGACGAGCGCGCTCGTGAGCTGGAAGCTCACCTTGTTCGGGTCGCCGGTCGGGTCGCCGGCCAGCACGTAGAACGGCGGCTGCCGGTCCCGCTGCTGCTGGACGCCCTGCTGCTGCGCCTCCACCGTGGTGGCGTTGTCGATGGTCGGGTCGGACGGCACGGACCAGAACGAGACGCCGGAGTAGAAGTCACGAGGCGCGTCCACGTGGTACTCCGACAGCATCTCCCGCTGGACCTTGAACAGGTCCTCCGGGTAGCGCAGGTGCTCCTTCAGCGACTGCGACATCTCGCTGTGCGGCTTCACCGTGCCCGGGAACACGCCCATCCACGCCTTGAGCACCGGGTCGGTCTGGTCCATCTCGTACAGCTTCACCGAGCCGTCGTAGGCGTCCACAGTGGCCTTGACGGAGTTGCGGATGTAGCTGATCTCCAGGTCGGGCAGCTGCGCGACGCCCGGCAGCGAGTCGTTGGTGGCGTCACCCAGGGCCGTGCGGCGCGCGTACGGGTACTTCTCCAGCGTGGTGTAGCCGTCGACGATCCAGGTGATGCGGCCGTCGACCACGGCCGGGTACGGGTCGCCGTCCACGGTCAGCCACGGCGCCACGGCCTCCACGCGGTCGCGCGGGTGGCGGTTGAAGATGATCCGCGAGTCGTCACCGATGGCCGAGTTGAACAGGATGTTCCGCTCGCCGTAGGCGGCGGCGAAGACCATCTTGTTGAACAGGCCGCCGATGCGGACGCCGCCCTGGCCGGTGTAGGTGTAGGACGAGCCGTCGGTGTCGTACTCGCCGGGTGCGCCCTCGCCCCGGCCGCCGACGATGGCGTAGTCGGCGCGACCGCCCAGCTCGCCGTAGTACGTGCGCGGCTGCTCCACGCCGAACGGGCCGGGCTGGACCTTGCCGTCCTGGCCGACCTGGGCCACGTCGAACACCGGGTAACCGCCGTTGCCGCCCTCGTCGGCGGGCGAGTTCACCTCGCTGGCCTCGGCGAACACCATGCCGTTGCCGTGGGTGTAGATGAGGTGCTGGTTGATCCAGTCGCGCTGGCCCTGCGGGATGCCCGCGGTGTTCAGCTCGCGCACCGCGACGATGTAGTCCTGGACCTGCTGGTCCTTTTTGTACCGGTCCACGTCGAGCTTCTCCGGGAACGCGTAGAACGGCCGGAGCTGCTGGAACTGGGTGAACGTCTTGGAGATGACGGCCGGGTCGAGCAGCCGGACGTTGCCGACCGTCGCCTGGTCGTTCTTCAGCTCGTCCAGCGAGACGTTCTGCTTGCCGGCGTACGGCTTGCTCTCCACCTTGTCCTCGGTGAGCCCGTAGGCCTGCCGGGTGGAGGTGATGCTCCGGCCGATGGGTTCGGCTTCCTTCTCGATGGCGTTCGGCCGCACCGAGAACTGCTCCAGCACCGCGGGCCACGCCGCGCCGACCAGGATCGACGACAGCACCAGCAGCACGGTCGCGATGGCCGGCAGCTGGAGGTTGCGCAGCACCGCGCCCGTGAAGAACGCGATGGCGCAGAAGACCGCGATGAACAGCAGGATCAGCTTGGCCGGCAGCACCGCGTTGAGGTCGGTGTAGCTCGCGCCGTCGAACTTGTTGTTGCGGTCGGAGAACAGCAAGGAGTACCGGTCGAAGAAGTACGCGACCGCCTTGAGCAGGATGAACACACCGGCCACGACCGCGAGGTGGGTGCGCGCGGGCCCGGAGAGCTGGCCGCCGCGACCGGCGAGCCGGATGCCGCCGAACAGGTAGTGCGCCACCACCGCGGCCACGAACGCGACCGCCGTGGCGATGAACAGCCACGACAGCGCCCACGTGTAGAACGGCAGCTTGAACGCGTAGAAGCCGATGTCGTGGCCGAACTCGGGGTCGGGCACGCCGAACGGGGTGGCGTTGAAGAACAGCTGGACGACCTCCCAGTCGCCCTGCGCCGACGTGCCCGCGATGAGGCCGATCAGCAGCGGCAGGCCGATGCCGAACAGCTTCATCCGCCTGCTGACGACCGCGCGGTAGCGGGCCACCGGGTCGTCGGGGCCGGACACCGGCACGAAGACCGGTCGGGTGCGGTAGGCGAGGATCAGGTTGATCGCGACGAGACCGCCCACCAGCAGCCCCACGGCGAAGAACAACCCGAAGCGGGTCGCGAGCACCGTGCCGTAGACGCTGCGGAAGCCGACCTCACCGAACCAGAGCCAGTTGACGTAGGTGCCGAGCAGCCTTGAGCCGGTGATCAGACCGACCAGGACCACCGCACCGACGATGAGCAGAATCCGGCTGCGACGGGACAGCCTGGGCAGTCCGACCGGGGGCCGTGTGGCCACGGGGCACGCTCCTGGATCGCGGTAGTGGCGTTCGTACGATCTGTCCAACTCTACGAGGGCCGCCGAGGGTTCCCCGTTCGGTCGACCCTTTACCCAAGTGCGACCATGGCGCACGTGTCAGACAGTGAAACGCCAGCCGTGGTGCTGCCCGCCGTCGCCCGTGAGGTCGAGGAGTTCGTGTCCACCGCCGGGTGGAACCAGCCGACCCAGCTGTTCGCGCTGGTACCGACGTCCGAGCTGCTGGCGCAGCAGCCGGAGCTCGCGGGTCAGCTCGACCCGGAGACCTCGCCGCTGACGCCGATCGCCCAGGACTCGCTGCCGGACGACGAGCTGGACCGGGCGCTGGCGGGCATCGTCTGGCCCGACGTGGTGCACGGGTGCGCGTTGGCGCAGGAGATCGTCGTGCTGCCGCCGGACGCCGAGGCGCAGCTGACCGAGCAGGAGCTCGACGACGAGGAGGCGCGTCGGTTCGCCGCCGAGCACCCCCAGCGCCGGGAGGCCCGGTTGGTGGCCGCGGTGCTGCGCGACGGCTCGGCCGCGTGCGTGCTGCGCCTGCGGGGCAACGTCGAGGTCCCCGAAGAGGTCGTCGCCCACCCCGAACTGGCCCCGAACCTGACCCGCGCCCTGCTCGACACGCTTCGGCAGTAATCATTGGCCGCTGCTTCGCAGACGGCGGGCGAGGTCGCCGGGTGCTCCAGTGACGCCGGCAGCGGCCTAGCAAGCCGGCGCGTCGCCGCCCTTGCTCAGCGACTCCAGCGACTGCACGGCGTCGTCCAGCTTCTCGACCTTCACCAGGCGCAGGCCCTCCGGGGCGTGCTGCTTGGCCTCGTCGCAGTTGCCGGCGGGCACCATGAACACGGTGGCGCCGCCTTCGCGGGCGGCGACCATCTTGAAGCCGATGCCGCCGATGCGGCCGACCTCGCCCTTGTCGTTGATCTCACCGGTGCCAGCGACGGACTTGCCGCCGTTCAGCTCGCCGGGCGTGAGCTTGTCGACGATGGACAGGGCGAACAGCAGACCGGCGGACGGGCCGCCGACGTCGCTGAGGCTGATCTTGATCTCGAACGGCACGTCCGCGCGGTCCAGCGGCAGCACGCCGAGGAAGCCCGTCTCGCGGCCCTCGGTCCGGCCGAGGGTGACGGTGGCGGTCTTGCGCTCGGACTCGTGCTCGAAGGTCAGCGCGATCTGGTCGCCCGGCTTCGTGCTCTCCAACGCGGAGCGGACGTCGTCCGCGCCGGCGACCTGCTTGCCGTTGACCTCCAGCAGCCGGTCGTTGGGCTGCAGCACGCTGTCCGCGGCGGTGCCCTTGGTGATCTCGGCGGCGACGACCTTCATCGGGTAGTCGAGGTAGCGCAGCGCGGCGACCTCGGCGCTGGTCTGCGAGTCCTGGAACGCCTTCACGTTCTGGTCGCGGACCTCCTGCTCGGACTCGCCGGGCCGGAAGAACTCCTCGCGCGGCGCGAGCGCGTACCGGCCGCTGATCCACAGGCCGAGCGCGCCGAACAGCGACACGTCGTCGGTGAGCGACACGGTGGTCATGGTGAGCCTGCCGCCGGTCGGGAACGTCGCCTGCCCGTCGACCGACACCACGTCGCTGCCGTTGACCTGGCCCAACGTGTCGTAGGTCGGTCCGGGGCCCAGGGCGACGTAGGGCACGCGGGCGAACCCGCCGAGCAGGCCCAGCGCCAGCACGACCGCGAGGCTGACCACGAGGGTCCACGTCCGCCGGGTCAGGCCGCGCCGCTGCGCGTGCGGTGGGGTCGGTACCTGGTCCACGGCGGTGTCGGTGCCTTCGGTCACGCCCGACAGGGTACGACCAAGGCGTCACGCTGCCGGCGAACCGGTCCCACGCCGCGCCCCCGTGCCGCGTACCGTGGACCCATGAGTGACCTGCCCTTCGGGTTCGGCCCGCAGGACCCCGACGACCGCGACCGCAAACCCGGAGACCAAGGGGCCAACCCCTTCGACTTCAACCAGCTCGGTGCGATGCTGAGCCAGCTCGGTGCGATGTTCAGCAACGCGGGCACGTCGTCCGGGCCGGTCAACTACGACCTCGCGAAGCAGATCGCGCTCCAGCAGCTCGCCGGCACCGGCGGCACGACCATCGGGTTCTCCCCGGACCAGAGCGGCGCGGTGACCGACGCGGTGCACCTGGCGGAGATGTGGCTCGACCCGGCGACGGCGTTGCCCGCGGGGGCGCGCGCGTCGCAGAGCTGGACCGCGCGCGACTGGGTGGAGCGCACGTTGCCGACGTGGCAGCGGCTGTGCGACCCGGTGGCGCAGCGCGTGTCCGGCGCCTGGGTCGACGCGATGCCCGCCGAGGCCAAGGAGGCCGCCGGCCCGCTGCTGTCGATGCTCGGCCAGATGGGCGGCATGGCGTTCGGCTCGCAGCTCGGCGGTGCGCTGGCCCAGCTCGGCGCGGAGGTGCTGACGTCGACCGACGTCGGCCTGCCGCTCGGGCCCGAGGGCACGGCCGCGCTGCTGCCGGCGAACATCGAGAAGTTCACCGAGGGCCTGGAGCGGCCGACCAGCGAGGTGCTGGTGTTCCTGGCCGCCCGTGAGGCGGCGCACCAGCGGCTGTTCAGCCACGTGCCGTGGCTGCGGCAGCGGCTGCTGGACACGGTGGAGGAGTTCGCCCGGGGCATCACCGTCGACACCTCGGCGCTGGAGCAGATGGCAGGGCAGATCGACCCGGCGAACCCGGCGAGCATCGAAGAGGCGATGAAGTCGGGGATGCTCGAACCCCAGACCACGCCCGAGCAGAAGGCCGCGCTGACCCGCCTGGAGACGCTGCTGGCCCTGGTCGAGGGCTGGGTGGACGTGGTGGTGAACGAGGCCGTGGGCGAGCGGCTGCCCGGTGCCGAGGCGCTGCGGGAGACGCTGCGCAGGCGGCGCGCGTCCGGCGGTCCGGCGGAGCAGACGTTCGCCACGCTGGTCGGCCTGGAGCTGCGTCCGCGCCGGCACCGCTCGGCGGCGGCGCTGTGGAAGCTGCTCACCGACCAGCACGGCATCGAGCAGCGCGACAGCGTGTGGGAGCACCCCGACCTGGTGCCGTCGGCGGAGGACCTGGACGACCCGATGGAGTTCGCCGAGCGGTTCGGCCGGACGCGCAAGGCGCTGGAGGACCCGATGGCCGAGCTGGAGCGCACGCTCCGCGAGAAGGACGACGAGCAGGGCGGCGACGACCAGGACAAGCCCGGCGACGCCTAGCCACCGCCCACCACCCACCGCCCACCACACGCCGCCCACCACACGCCGCCGCGCCACCCACCGCCGCGCCACCCACCGCCCGCGAGGTCGCGTCGGTCGTTCGCGTCCTCATTCCCGGCGATCACGCTCTTCGATCGCCGGGGAAAAGGGCGTGTACGACCGACATACCCGCGACCCCGGCCGCCGGCTTC
>NZ_JBFAAX010000243.1:0-8433 GCF_040639995.1 Actinosynnema sp. NPDC023658
GCCGAGCACGGCCTGCGGCGCGGCGACGAGGTCCACGGCCGGGTCGCACCCGCGTCCCGCGACGGCAAGGCCGCCTCGCTGGTCAGCGTCGACACCGTCAACGGCGCGCACCCCCGCCACTCCCGCTCCCGACCGTCCTTCACCGACCTCGTTCCCCTGCACCCGCAGGAGCGCCTGCGGTTGGAGACCGAGCCGCACGAGCTGACCACGCGGGTGATCGACCTGCTGATGCCCATCGGCAAGGGCCAGCGCGCGCTGGTCGTCGCGCCGCCCAAGGCGGGCAAGACCACCGTCCTGCGGTCGATCGCGCACGGCATCGCCAAGAACCACCCGGAGTGCCACCTGATGCTGGTGCTCGTCGGCGAACGCCCGGAGGAGGTCACCGACCTGGCGCGGGCGGTGCCGGCCGAGGTCGTCGCCGCCACGTTCGACCACCCGCCGCGCGACCACACCGCACTCGCGGAGCTCGCCGTCGAGCGGGCCAAGCGCCTGGTGGAGCTGGGCCGGGACGTGGTGGTGCTGCTGGACTCCGCGACCCGGCTGGGCCGGGCCTACAACCTCGCCGCACCCGCGTCCGGCCGGATCCTGTCCGGCGGCGTCGACGCCGGCTCCCTCACCGCGCCCAAGCGGTTCCTCGGCGCGGCGCGCAACGTCGAGGGCGGCGGTTCGCTGACGATCATCGCCACCGCGTTGGTGGACACCGGATCCGCCGGCGACGCGCTGCTCTTCGAGGAGTACAAGGGAACCGGCAACGCCGAGCTGCGGCTGGACCGCAGGACCGCCGGGCGGCGCGTGTTCCCCGCCGTGGACGTGCACCAGTCCGGCACCCGGCGCGACGACCTCCTGCTGTCCCCCGGTGACGGCACGGCCGTCCGCCTGCTCCGCCGCGTCCTCGCGGGCAAGGACGACGGGATCGACGTGCTGCTCGACGGCCTGCGCAAGACGCGCGACAACGCCGAGTTCCTCGCCCGCCTCACGGCCACCACGCCACGCTGACCCGCCCCCCACGCCGACGTCCGCCGCGACGCCACGCGGACGGTCGTGCCCACTCCCCGCGCGGCCGATGTCGAGGGCCCGCGACGTTCCACCCCGGTGGCTAGACTCCCGCCATGGTCTCCTCCCCCGGCCCGGACCACGGCACAGCCGCGAAGGCGGGGATCACCATCGCGCAGATCGCCGCGCTGGCGGGGGTGTCGGCCGCCACGGTGTCCAAGGTGGTCAACGGGCACGCCGAGGTCGCCGCGGACACCCGGGCGCTGGTCGAGGGCCTGCTCCGCGAGCAGGGCTACCGGCGGCAGAAGAAGGTGAGCCGGTCGCCGCTCGTCGAGGTCGTGTTCCACGAGCTCGCGGGCGCTTACCCGATCGAGGTCATCAACGGCGTGGAGCGCGTCGCCGGCGAGCACGGGTTGACCATCGCCCTCACCGGGCTGCACGGCAGGCACACCCCCGGCCGGAGCTGGGTCGACGGCGTGCTGACCCGGCGGCCCGTCGGCGTGGTCGCGGTCTTCTCCGGTCCCACGCCGGCGCAGTACGAGCAGCTGCAGAGCCGTGACGTCCCGGTCGTGCTGGTCGACCCGACCGGCGAGCCGCACCACGGCGTGCCGTCGGTGAGCGCGGAGAACTGGAGCGGTGGGCTGGCGGCGACCCGTCACCTGCTGGAGCTGGGGCACCGGCGGATCGCGGTGGTCACCGGCGCGCTGACCATGCTGTCGGGCCGGGCGCGGCTGGACGGCTACCGCGCGGCCATGGACGCGGCGGGCGTGCCGGTGGACCCGGACCTGGTCCGCGAGGGCCACTTCCAGATCGTCGACGGGCTGGTGCACACCCGCGAGCTGCTCCGCCTTCCGGACCCGCCGACCGCGGTGGTCACCGGCAACGACGGCGAGGCGCTCGGCGTCTACCAGGCCGTCCACGAGGCTGGCTTGCGCATCCCGGAGGACCTGAGCGTGGTCGGTTTCGACGACCTGCCGCCGGCCCAGTGGATGATCCCGGCCCTGACGACCATCCGGCAGCCGCTGGACGAGATGGCCGCCACCGCCACCGCCATGCTCGTCGACCTGGCGCAGGGCGGGCGGCTGCCGCACCGCCGCCGCATCCTGCCGACCGAGCTGGTGGTCCGCGCCAGCACCGCCCCGCCGCGGCGGTGAACCAGGCCCCCGGGTCGGGGTGCGCCGACCGGTAGCCGGCCGCGCGCCGCGGCCGGACCGGTTGCGCCGGGCGCGGCAACAGGGGCCATGACAGATGTCACGACGTGATCATGACGGTTGGAACCCGGCCCGGACGGCGTCGGATCGCAAGCTTCTCCCATGACACGAGCAACAGCCGTTCGCGCCGGAGCCGCACTGGCGATGCGCGACCTGCACAAGGCGTTCGGCGAGGTCCGGGCGGTGGACGGGGTCGACCTCACGGTGGCCGCCGGCGAGGTCGTCGCGCTGCTCGGCCCCAACGGGGCGGGCAAGTCCACCACGGTCGACATGCTGCTCGGCCTGTCCACACCGGACCGGGGCGAGGTCACCGTGTTCGGCCGCACGCCGCGCCAGGCGGTGGCCGAGGGCGTGGTGGGCGCGATGTTGCAGAGCGGCGCGCTGCTGGACGACGCCACGGTCGCGGAGACCGTCGGGCTCGTCGCCGCGCTGCACCGCAAGCCGCTGCCCGTGGCCGACGTGCTGGACCGCGCCGGCATCTCCGACCTGGCCGACCGCCGCTCCACCAAGCTGTCCGGTGGCCAGAAGCAGCGGGTGCGGTTCGCGCTCGCCCTGGTGTGCGACCCGGACCTGCTGGTGCTCGACGAGCCCACCGTGGCGATGGACGTGGAGACCCGCCGCCAGTTCTGGCAGTCGATGCGCGACTACACCTCGACCGGGCGGACCGTGCTGTTCGCCACGCACTACCTGGAGGAGGCGCAGGACTTCGCCGACCGGGTGGTGCTGATGCGGTCCGGGCGGGTCGTGGCCGACGGCTCGGTCGCGCAGGTCCGGGCCACGGTGTCCGGCCGCACGATCCGCGCGGTGGTGCCCGGCGCGCGCCAGGCCCAGCTAACCGACTACCCCGGCGTGCGCTCGGCCGAGCTGCGCGGCGACCAGGTGCTGTTGACCTGCTCCGACTCCGACGCGGCGCTGCGCGCGCTGCTGGCCGCCCACCCGGCGGCCCACGACATCGAGATCACCGCCCTCGGCCTCGAGGACGCGTTCCTCGCCCTGACTGGAGATGACCACCGGTGAACACCCGCTTCCTGCTGCTGGAACTGCGCCGCGCCGTCCGCAACGGCCGGTACCTGATCTTCACCGTGGTGCTGCCCACGGTCATGATGCTGCTCTTCGTCAACCTCTACGGCGGCGCGGGCGAGAAGTTCCCCAACGGGCTGCCGGTGGTGACGTCGCTGATGATGAACATGGCCCTGTTCGGCGTGATGTCCGGACCGCTGGCCACCGGCGCGCGGATCGCGGTGGAACGCGGGTCGGGCTGGCAGCGGCAGCTGCGGCTGACCCCGCTGTCCAGCACCGGGTACGTGCTGACCAAGGGCGCGCTGGGGATGCTGGTCGCGCTGCCCGCGATCCTGCTGGTCAGCCTCGTCGGCGCGGTGGTCGAGGGCGTCCGGCTGGAACCCGGCCAGTGGGCCGCGGTGCTGCTGACGCTGTGGCTGGGCGCGGTGCCGTTCGTGCTGATCGGCATCGTGATCGGGCTGCTGGCCAGCCCGGACGGGATGCAGGCGATCACCGCCGCGTCGTCGATGCTGTTCGGCCTGCTCGGCGGGATCTGGATCCCGGCCGACGTGGCGCCCGGGTGGCTGCGCACGGTGATGGAGGTGCTGCCGACGTACTGGGTCAAGCAGCTGGCGCAGGCCCCCGTGGTGCCGGTCGACGACGTGGGCCGCGCGCTGCTGGTGGTCGGCGCCTGGGTGCTGGTGCTGGGCTTCGTGGCGGCCCGCCGGTTCCGGACCGGCCGGTCCTGACGCCTAGGTTGACGACATGCGCGACGGGGTGAAGTGGCTGCTGTTCAGCTCGGTGTTCGTCCTGCTCTTCGTGCCGCAGGCGATGTACGAGACCGCGGTCGAGGACGGCTCCGCGCAGCGGAAGGTGCTGGGGATCTCCCTGCTGGCCGTCTACTCCGTCGGGTGGTTGTTCCTGCCGATGCTCCTGTGGCGCTTCGAGGGGCACGACAACCGCCGCACCGCCGCCTGCCTGGCGCTCACCGCGCTGGGCCTGGCGACGGTCGCGGTGCTGGGCCTGGACGCGGCGACGCTGATGATCTACGTGATGTCGACGACGGCGATGATCCTGCCCACCCGGCGGGCGGTGGTGGTCGACGGCGCGGTGCTGGTGGTCCTGGCCGTCGCGATGGCCGTGACCGGTGAGCTGCCCGACGACGTCGACCAGCTCGGCACGGTGCTGTCGGTGACGCTGGGGATGGGCGCGATGGGGCGGATGCTGCGGGCCAACCAGGCGCTGCGGCAGGCGCAGGAGGAGATCGCGGAGCTGGCCGTGGTCGAGGAGCGCAACCGGTTGGCCCGCGACCTGCACGACATCCTCGGGCATAGCCTCACCACGATCACGCTCAAGGCGGGGCTGGCCCGGCGGCTGCTGGAGAACGGCGACGCCACCCGCGCGCACGACGAGGTGCACGACATCGAGACCTTGACCCGGCAGGCGCTGGGCGACGTGCGGGCGACCGTGTCCGGCTACCGGGAGGTGTCGCTGTCGGCGGAGGTGGTCGGCGCGCGGGCCGCGTTGCGCGCCGCCGGGGTCGAGGCGGACCTGCCGCACGCGGTGGACAACGTCAACCCGGAGCTGCAACGGGTGTTCGGCTACGTGCTGCGCGAGGGGGTCACGAACGTGCTGCGGCACTCGGCGGCCACCCGGTGCGAGGTGCGGCTGGGCGACACCTGGCTGGAGGTGCGCGACGACGGCCGCGGGTGCGGCACGGGCGTGCCGGGCACCGGGTTGGCGGGCCTGGCCGAACGGCTGGCCGAGGTGGGTGGCACGGTGGAGGCCGGACCGCTGGCTGACGGCGGTTACCGGCTGCGGGCGGAGGTCGCGTGATCAGGGTGCTGTTGGCCGACGACCAGGCGTTGGTGCGCGGGGCGTTCGCCGCGATGCTGGGGCTGGAGCCGGACATCGAGGTGGTGGCGCAGGTCAGCGCGGGTGACGAGGTGCTGCCCGCCGCCCGCCGGACCACGCCCGACGTGGCGCTGCTGGACGTGCAGATGCCCGGTCTGGACGGGCTGTCGGCCGCCGCGCTGCTGCACGCCGAGCTGCCGTCGTGCCGGGTGATCGTGTGCACGACGTTCGGCCGGCCCGGCTACCTGGCGCGGGCCATGGCCGCCGGCGCGGTGGGGTTCGTGGTCAAGGACGCGCCGCCGGAGCACCTGGTTGACGCGGTGCGCCGGGCGCACGCCGGGCTGCGCGTGGTCGACCCGGTGCTCGCGGCCGAGTCGCTGGCCAACGGGCGCAGCCCGCTGACCGACCGGGAGCGCGACGTGCTGGCCTGCGCGCGGGACGGAGCCACGGTCGCGGACCTGGCCAAGGCGCTGCACCTGTCCGAGGGAACGGTCCGCAACCACCTGTCGTCGGCCATCGGCAAGACCGGCGCCCGCACCCGGGCCGAGGCGGTCCGGGTGGCCGAGGACAACGGCTGGCTCTGACCGCGGCGGCACCACGCACCCGTTCTGCCTGGACAGCGCCGGGGCCGCCGTTCGGCCGGGCGCGGTGGGACGAGTGGATCTACGATCCCGCCATGGGCACCGCCGGAGCGCCACCGCCGCGCCTGACCACGTCGACCCGCGATCGCGGACCGGCGGCGGTCGGTGCTCGCGGCGGGGACCGCCGGCCCGGCAGGCGGGTCGTCCCGGTGCCGGACTTCGACCACACCACCCCGAGGTCATCGTGACGGTCCTGGTCATCGCACCCCACCCCGACGACGAGACCCTCGGCTGCGGCGGCACGATCGCGTCGATGACCGCGGCCTCCGTCGACGTCTACGTCATCGCCGTGGTCTGCCACGACGCCAACACCGGCGATCACGGCGCCGGGCGGCGGGCCGACCGCTCGTCCGAGTTCTCCGAGGCGTGCAAGGCCCTCGGCGTCGCGGGCTGCGAGATCGTGCTGAGCCCCGGCGTGCACCACACGCTGCACGGCCAGCAGGCCGAGCTGGTCTCGATGTTCGAGAGCGGCTGCCGGTACGCGATCGACGTGGTGCGGCCCGACGTCGTGCTCATCCCCGCCGCCGGCGCCTACCACCAGGACCACCAGGTCGTGCACCACGCCGCGCTGGCCGCGTGCCGCCCGCGCGGGGTGGGCTGCCACACGCCGTCGAACGTGCTGGGCTACTACGGTCCCGAGGACGAGTGGCGCTCGCAGCCGAAGGTGACGCCGGCGTTCTTCGACATCTCCCCGACCCGCGAGCGCAAGGTCGAGGCGCTGCGCCGGTACGAGCTCCAGCTGCGGCGCCCGCCCCACCCCCGGTCGCTGGAGACGATCACCGCGGTGGACACCGTCAACGGCGCCCGGTTCGGCGTCGAGGCCGCCGAGGTCTTCACCCCCTACCGCCTCGACCTGGCCGCGCTGCTGACCTGACCGCCCGGCCGCGTCGAGGGCCGCCGGGCGTGCGGTGACCCGGCCGGTCGGGGCGACCGGGACACCGCACGGGTCAGAGCAGCCCGCGCCGGTAGGCCGCGACGAGGCGGCGGGGCACGGCGAGCCGGCGACCGTCCGGGGTGGTGACCGGCACGAGGTCGGGGACCTCGGCCTTCCACCGGGCGCGACGGTGGCGGGTGTTGCTGCGCGACGTCCTGCGCTTCGGGACGGCCATCAGCGGGCCCGCCCGCCGTAGCGGCGGTTGAACTTCTCGACCCGGCCGGCGGTGTCCATGACGCGCTGGTTGCCCGTCCAGAACGGGTGCGAGTCGGCGGTGACGTCGACCGTGATGAGCGGGTAGGTGTTGCCGTCCTCCCACTCGACCGCGGTGGTCGACGTGGCCGTGGACCGGGTCAGGAACGCCTTGCCCGTGGCCTGGTCCCGGAACACCACCGGGTGGTAGTCGGGGTGGATGCCCTGCTTCACAGCTCCTCCATCTCGTCGTGCCACTCGGCGAACGGGTCGGTGAACTCCAACTCGTCGACGAGCGCCAGTTCCTCGTCGGTCACCAGCGCGTCGCGCAGGGCCGCGGTGATCTCCTCCGGCGCGGCGGACCCGGTGACGACCACCAACTCCTGGGACCGGTCGCCGTAGTACGGGTCCCACACCGCCGAGGCGCTCGCCCGGCGCTCGGCGGGGACCTCGGACCAGTCGTCCACGGCGGCGAGCCACGGCCCGAGGTTGCCGACCCGCAGCCCACCGCCCGCCGACTCCAGCCACAGCGCGTTGTCCGGCCGGCTGGCCACCCACACCCGGCCGCGGGTGCGCACGACACCGTCGAGCAGGACGTCGAGGGCGTGGTGCAGCCGCACCGGGTGGAACGGTCGCCGTTCGACGAAGTGCACGACGGCCACGCCGTCCGCCGGTTCCAGCGGCGGCTGCCCGCGCAGGAGGGCGTCGAAGCCGTCGTCGAGGCGACCGCGGCGGGCGTCGTCCGGGATGGCGGCCAGGAGCGCGGTCACGTCCAGCCCGTCCCGGTCGTGGCGCGGCGCGAGCGGGGACAGCCGGTCCAGCACGGCGTCGAGCACCCCGGCGTCGGCGGGCCCGGAGCCGGTGAGCACGATCGCGTCGGCGAACTCAGCCTGCCCCACCACCACCTGGGCCACGGTCCGCTCGTCGGCCGCGGCGGCGCTCAGGCCGCGCTCGGCCAGCGTGTCGTCACCGGTCGCGTCGGCCAACCACGTGCCTCGGTCCACCACCGTGACCACGGCCTCCACCCGCACGTCCAGGCCGTGCAGGGCGAAGCAGACGGCCTCCGGTTCCAGCGCCGGGTCCAGGTGCACGACGACCCGGCCGCCCAACCGCTCCAGCAGCGGCAGCAGGTCCAGGCGCAGCGTGCACGAGACGCATCCGTGCGCGAGTTCCAGCACGGTCAGCTCGCCGTCGACCCAGCGACGCACCACGCCCTCGGTGAGGTCGCGCAGGTCGTGGCGGACCAGCACCGCCCCCGGTGACGCGCGCCAGATCTCCTCGGCCACGTCGTGGTGCGCGAGTCCGGCCACCAGTACGACCTCGGTTCCCATGTGGGCTAGCCTAACGGAAACGATTGTCATTTCAAACTGGAGGAACCGTGTCGTCCCGTCACTGCCAGTTGTCCGGGCGCGCGCCCGGCTTCGGCAAGCAGGTCTCGCACTCCCACCGGCGGACGTCCCGCCGGTGGCTGCCCAACACCCAGCGGCGCCGGTTCCGGCTGCCCTCCGAGGGCCGGAACGTCGTGCTGACGCTGTCCACCAAGGCCCTCAAGTCGGTCGACCGCCGCGGCATCGAGTCCGTGGTGGCCGAACTGCGCGCGAAGGGGCAG
>NZ_JBFAAX010000244.1:0-467 GCF_040639995.1 Actinosynnema sp. NPDC023658
CTGCTCGTCGTGGCCAACCTCAGCGGCACAACGCAAACCGCCACTCTGGACGGCGAGTGGTCCGCCACCGACGTGCTGCTGTCCAACGTCGACGAGCCGACTGTCGTGAACGGCCGGATCGTCATGGAACCGTGGTCGGCACACGTCTTCATGAAATAAGGCCGTAGCACGACGCAAACCCTTCCCAATGACGAGAAGAGGATTTCGCCATGCCCGCAGCAAGAATGAGTCGACCGGTGGCGCTCGCCGCCGGTCTGGCCCTGGCCCTCGTCGGTGCCATCGCGCCGGCCTGGGTGGGCGCGGGGACGCCACCGGCCCAGGCCGCGGCCTCCACCGCCGACACCGACCAGCTCAAGACGTGGTGGCACGACAACCACGAGTTCAACACCAGCAGTCCGGTGGCGAGCGACAAGGTCAGGCGCTCGTCGTTCTACGACGTCCAGGTCGCCACCGCCGCGGCGCCGACG
>NZ_JBFAAX010000244.1:477-8385 GCF_040639995.1 Actinosynnema sp. NPDC023658
CGTACATGAGCATCCCGCGCAGCGGCAAGGGCAAGATCGGCTACACCAAGGAGGACGGCGCCGAGTTCTCCTCGTCGGCGAACCTGACGATGAGCTGGTCGTCCTTCCAGTACGCCACGGACGTGTGGGTCGACGTCTCCCTGCGCACCGGCCAGAGCATCTCCTCGGCCGACCAGGTCAAGATCAAGCCCAGCAGCCTGAACTTCGCCAAGCAGCTCGTCGACGGTGACACCGTCCGCGTCAAGGTCCCCTACAACGCGGCGGGCTACCGCTTCTCGGTCGAGTTCGACCCGCAGCTCTACACGGCCTACAACGACATGTCGGGCCCGGCCGGTGACGCGGGCAAGCTCACCACCGAGTCGGGCGGCGGCAACCGCGCCATCCACACCGAGCCGCGCAACTCCATGATGGTCTTCGCCGAACCGGCGTCCACCGGGGCGGAGCGGGACCGGCTGATCCCGACCGCGGCCTCGGGCAGCACCTACTACCCGCCGCAGGGGCAGGTCACCAACCTGAACACGATCAGCGAGGAAATCGTCTACTTCCGGCCCGGCACCTACTACATGACCTCGAAGTACCACGCGCTGCTGCCCAAGCAGGTCAAGTGGGTCTACCTGGCGCCCGGCGCGTACGTGAAGGGCGCCATCCGCTTCCCCGACGACAGCCAGGGCCTGTACAAGGTGACCGGGTACGGCGTGCTCTCCGGTGAGCAGTACGTCTACGAGGCCGACACCGCCAACTACTACGACCACCTCTCCGGCGCGTCCAACTGCCACTCCACCTGCGTGAAGATGCTCCAGTTCGCCTCGGCCCAGGGCCGGCAGCAGCACCTGGACCTGCAGGGCGTGACCGTCAACGAGCCGCCGTACCACTCGTTCGTCGTCTACGGCGACGAGCAGACCTTCAGCATGCGGGTCGAGAACTACAAGCAGGTCGGCTCCTGGTACTGGCAGACCGACGGCATCGAGCTCTACCGCGGCAGCACCATGAAGAACACGTTCTTCAACGCCAACGACGACGTGCTGAAGATGTACCACAGCGACGTCAGCATCGATAACACCGTCGTCTGGAAGAACGAGAACGGCCCGGTCATCCAGTGGGGCTGGACCCCGCGCAACATCGACAACGTGCGCGTCGGCAACACCCACGTCATCCACAACCGGATGTACTGGAAGGACGTCAAGTACAACACCTGCATCCTCAACTCCTCCTCCCACTGGGAGGACATGGGCTCGACCACCAAGGCCGACCCCAACGCGTGGGTGAGGAACATGACCTTCGAGAACATCACCGTCGAAGGCATGACCAACTGCGCCATCCGCGTCTTCGCCCTGTCCAGCACCGAGAACATCCACGTCAAGAACCTCAAGATCGACGCCTGGAGCCACCTGGACGCGTCCTCGCAGGTCAGCCTCCTCAAGCGGTACAGCAACAGCGGTGGGCAGAAGGTGGTCCTGGGCAACGAGACCCGGGACAGCCGCGGCCTGAAGCTGGAGAACTACACCGTCGGCGGCACCGTCATCGACAAGTCCGGCACCAACTGGGCCGCCGACCAGCTCGGCCGGATCGGCTTCGACGCCGAGACCTGGGACAACTGGAACGCCTGGGGCCCCGGCGGCAACAACCCGGGCCCGGGTCCGGTCACCGGCGGCGAGATCGTCAACGGCGCGACCGCCAAGTGCATCGACCGCGCGGGCGGCGGCACGGCGAACGGCACCGCCATCCAGCAGTGGACCTGCGCCGACTCACCCTCCATGACCTGGGCGCTCGACGGGGAGCAACTGAAGTCCGCCGGCAAGTGCCTGGACGTCGAAGGCGGCGCCACCGCCAACGGCACCAAGGCCCACCTGTGGGACTGCGGCACCTGGGACAGCCAGAAGTGGGCCTTCCAGTCCAACGGCACCCTGAAGAACCTCAAGTCCGGCCGCTGCCTGGACATCGAGGGCCAGAGCACCGCCGACGGCGCCCGCCTGCACCTGTGGGACTGCGGCGCCTGGACCAGCCAGAAGTGGACCCTCACCACCTGATCGCCACCCGGCGGTGGCCGCCGACCCGCTCCACACCACCCCACGGGCGGCCACCGGCCCGTTCCTCTTCACAATCGACGAGCGGCCCGCCATGAACGGACGGTCCGCCGTGGAAACGTGCCCGCAAAAAGAATCGGCCCGAAATTCCCGTCATTCGAAGAAGCTATTGGTCTGATCGAGTGCCGCCGGTTTTCCTCGTTGACAGTAAAAAGCTCGTCTCACTAATCTGAAGAAGCCGCCGCCACGGTGTTCCAGCTCCGGCGGGACACATTTCCCCCGGTGCTTCCTTCCGCTCCTGACGGAGGCACACCCATGAAGAAAACGGCCAAGGCGGCCTGGTCCGCCACCGGAGTCGTCGGTCTCGCGCTGTCCGCGGCATTCGTCGTGTCCTCGCTGCCCGCGAACGCGAACGTCGTCGCGGTCACGTCCCCCGTGAGCGCGGGACCGGCGGCCCACGGCCAGCAGTACCCGGACGGTCCGTCCTCCGTGGACGGTTCACCCCTGGAGCGGTGCCGGCGGGGCACGGACTACGCCGTGCCGAGCCGCAACCCGGTCCTGGACGAGCCGCTGAACGCGGGCTTCCAGAGCAACGTCGGCCTGTCGGTCAAGGTCCAGCTCGAAGGCGGCACCTCCTACGGCAGCCGCAAGCTCATCTTCACCAACTCCAGCAGCGCGCCCGTGCACACCGACTGCCTGGTGCTGAAGTTCCGCGCCCCCTCCGGTTCCGTCGACCACCACTACCGGGCGTCCGTCCAGTACGGACACCCCCAGCAGGACTACGTCGAGGTTCCGCGCGGCAACGGCGAGTCGCACTACATCATCCGGTTCGGGTTCCACGACGTGCCGCCGGCCGACCGCACCATCCCGGTCGGGCAGACCTGGACCTACGAGCTCGCCGGTTCCAACCAGGCCTCGATGAGCCTGGAGGCGACGCGCGACTCCGTCGAGGTCCTGGCGGACATGAACGTCGGTGGCAACAACTGGATTTCCCAGTACGGCACCAAGCGCCTGGGCAACTGACGCCAGGTGGGTGGCGGCCTCGCAACGACGCGGGGCCGCTGCCCGGCCACCCCGGGGAGGATCCACGTGAGAACCCTTGTCTGCCTTGCCCTGACCGTCGCGGTCTCCGCCGGATGCGCGTCCGGTGGAGCCGACCACTCGCACCACCAGCACCACTCGATGACGGCGGAGGACGCCGCGCGGTTGCGCGGGGTCGCCACCACCTACCTCGGCCTGCTCTCGGGCGGCGACCCGACCACGGCGTGGGACATGTGGACCGCCGACGCCCAGCAGCACGATCCGCGGGAGGCGTTCGTCGACCGGCTCGCGCACTGCGAGCCCGGAGTCCCCTACGAGGTGCTCGGCGTCGTCGCGGACGGGCCGGACCTCGCCCGGGTCTCCTGGCGACACGGCGAACGCACCGGTGAGCACCTGCTGCGCCTGCACGACGGGCAGTGGCGCGTCGACCCCGTCGACACCACCACCTGCGGTGCACCGTGACCGCCCGCGCGGTGACGCTGCTGCGCGGCTCGCTCGGTCTGGTGTTCATCTGGTTCGGCGCCCTCAAGGTCGCTGACGTGACACCGGTCGCCGACCTGGTCGCCCGCACCGTGCCCTGGCTCGACCGGGGGTTCCTGCTGGTCTCGCTCGGAACGGCGGAGATCGTGCTCGGCGCGGCGCTGTGGCTCGGTCGCCTGCTGCGCTGGGTGGCGGCTGTCGCCCTGGTGCACCTGCTGGGGACGTTCCTGGTGCTGGTCGTCCAGCCACAGGCCGCGTTCCAGGCGGGCAACCCGCTGCTGCTCACCACCGAGGGCGAGTTCGTCGTCAAGAACTTGGTCCTGATCACCGCGTGCCTGGTGCTCATGTCCGCAGACCGGTCGCGGCAGGCCAGGCGCCCGCTCGACGTCGGGAACGACCGCGACGAGGTGGAACGTGCAGTCCCCGAACCGCACAGCGGCGGTCGAAGCGACAGGAGAGCGGTCGGGGTCGAGGCGCAGCGCCCCGTCACCGCTCCCGCCACCGACTGACTGAGGGCTGATACGCCAGGGGCAGCGCGCTCACGGGTGCTAGCCAGCGAATGAACGAGCGATGCGCCGCCTTCAAGGATGACGCGTCGCCGCACGTGGACGGGATCGCCGCGGACAACACCGCACCGATCGCGACCTGTCCCGCATCAACTCAGCCGGTGGGTCGGAACGACGTCGAGCAGGCACCTGGCGTCGCAGCCGATGCCACCCACAGAACGCCCCCCTCGTGGCCCGACCGCGCAGGGGGTGAGCGGGACCGCTCGGTGGCGGCCGGCTGGTCCCGCTCGTGCAGAAGCGGTGGGGTCGTCGGGCTCGGCGACGCCACCGCCCCGAACACCGCGCCCGGAGATCCCGGACGAACTCCTGCCGCCCACCGTTCCCCGCCGCCGGCACCACCTCACACATGGAGGCAACCGCATGCACACCACATCACCCGCACTTCGACGCCGGACCGCCCTGCACCTCGCGCTACTGCTGTCCCTCATCGCCTCGGCGCTGGCCTTCCAGCCGACCGCCGCCTCGGCCCACGGCACCGTCGTCGACCCGCCGACCCGCAACTACGGCTGCGCCACCCGCTGGAACGGCCCCGACGCGCCTGGCATGCAGGAGCAGGACTTCATGTGCTACCTGGCCTGGCACCAGAGCCCCGACGCCATGTGGAACTGGAACGCCCTGTACGCCAACAACCTGGGTGAGAACATCGAGAGCGTCATCCCCGACGGGCAGATCTGCAGCGCAGGGCGCTCGGAGGGCGGGCGCTACGCCCCCATGGACAACCCCGGCCCCTGGAAGACCACCAGCGTCGGCAGCAGCTTCCCCGTCACCGTGCAGGACGTGGCCCGGCACGGCGCCGACTACCTGAAGATCTACATCACCAAGCAGGGCTTCGACCCCACGAGCTCCATGATCGGCTGGGGCGACCTGGACTTCATCAAGCAGACCGGGCGGTACGGCTCCCAGTTCGAGTACAAGACCGACGTGTCCACCTCCGGCTACAGCGGCCGACACGTCCTCGTCACGATCTGGAAGGCATCGCACATGGACCAGAAGTACTTCCTGTGCAGTGACGTCGACTTCGGCTGACCTCCGGAACGGCACCGCCCCGCGATGAGCGGGGCGGTGCCGCCGCACCGAAGACGTGTCAGGGCCAACGGCGCTTGGCGACCGGGATCGAGGCGCCGCCACTTGCTGCCGATCCGACGGCGGTGCGCGGTCGACTGGCTGTCGCAGGAACCCACGTCCTGCGGGTCGGTGGAAGGCCACGCCTACCGCGCCTTGCCGGGTGGTGCGGTGCAGTAGACCCGAGGGGTTCCCCAGGCGTTGTCGGCGTCCCGGCCCCCGCGGGTGTCGAACAGCGTCAGGCGCACCACGCCGGTGATGTCGATGTCGATGTGCTGCGCGGCGGTGGCCATGGTGGCCTCGGCCGAGGCGATCTCGACGTCTTCCGCCTTGATGACGAAGCGGCCGGTACCCGTCGATGAAGAAGAGGCAGCGTCCTTGCCGACCCATGCCGAGAACCGGGTGCATTTCCCGCCGCTCTGCCAGGTCTGATGGTTGTTGGGGTCGGCAGTCGAGGACGAGTAGGAAGCGCGGATGCTGTCCGAGTACGAGGCCGACCCGATGTCGATGGAGTTCACGAAGTAGAACCCGTTGCCTCCGCCCAAGGTGCGGTAGGCCGTCAGGTTGTACCAACCCTCCACCGACCGTGGTGCCGGCGCGTTCCCGGAGGTCTGCGGTTGCTCCACGATCGTGGTGGCGGCCGGTGGCAGTTCGGCCGACTGGGTGGTTTTCTCGACGCGTGGTGCGGTCGCGGGCGAGGAGGTCGTGGTATCCAACGGCCCCGGCCCCGCGACCTGGCCCCCGTCGGGAGCGCTGGTCCGGCTGTCTTCTCCGGAGCCCAACAGGCGCTCGAAGAAGCCCACCGTGCCGTCGATGTTGGCCAGGAACGCCAGCACGGCCACGAGTACTCCCGCCAGGGCGACGTACCACTTTCGTCGGGCGCCAGGTGCAAGGGCGGGCATGCGTGGTCTCCTCGTCGTTGATGCGTCCACCCGCTAGAGCGGAATTTCGACGAGCTCGTTACAAGGGCGGCTCTCGGCTCTGTGACGAGCACGGCGGGGCGCGAGTTCTTCACCGCCCGGGCTGAGAGCATCATCGCGAGGGACTTCCCCCACCTCGACACCGTGCCCGGCCCACGGCTCCACGCGCTGGTGTTCCTCGAACACCGTCCCGGACCTTCCCGCCGTGGTGGAACGGGTCGTCGCCGTCCTCACCACCCTCCCCGACCCCGCCGGTCACCGCCGTCCACGGCGGCCTCGTGCCACCCGGCGAACCACGTGGACCACTGACGATCACCGAGTTGCCGGTCTTGCTGCCGACGTACAGGCGGTCGCCGGAAGGGCTGACCACCACCCAGGTCGCCGGGTCGGGGACGTGCGGTGGACGGGGTTGGTGGCGTGTCGGTCAGCGTCACCTTGTTCGCGTTTCCCTGGGTGACGTAGAGGGCGCGGCCGTTCGGGCTCACTGCGGTGAACCCCGCTCCGGGCAGGCCGCCGATGGTGCCGGTGACCGCGTTGGTCGCGAGGTTGATCACCGACGCGGTGTCGTCGTTGAAGTTGGCGACGTAGGCGGTGGTGGGGTCGGCGGGTCTCGTGCCGGCGGCGGTGGCCAACGCGACCAGCCCCGCCGTGAGCAGCGCGACCGTCGCGACCAGGGCCGACAGCCGACCGCGCACCGCTGCGGACAACGCCGGTGTAGCGGGGGAGGGACGAGGTGAGGACAGGGGAGATCTCCCTTGCGCGTCCACCACCCGCCGCCAGGGCCGTCGAGGGCGTGGCGGGCATCCGCGGCGCCGCGGCAACACAGGAGTGCAGGGTCCGGGTCGGCGCACGCACCCCACAGGCGCATAATCGACCGAACAGCCGCAGCGAATAGCCGATCGCCGGTTCTCAACACCCTGACGGCCACCCGAACGCCAACTCCGGACACCGGGGCGTGACCAGAAAAACCGGATCCCGGAGAAGGCCGAAAAGGACATGCTGTCGGCTGGGCATATCCGCCCGATTTTGGCGAGTACCACGGCAAACCCTGCTACGGCACCACTTCGGGGTTGCCGGTTCCGGTGGCAGTCGGTCGCGGTCCGCCGTTGTCGAGGGTGCCGGACGCTCACCGAAATGGTCGCTGCCCGATCGGCGGATTCCCCGCTTGAGACCGGCGGACAATACTTTGCCGACGAGGCGCGGATTGATGCACATCCACCGAGCAGGTCGCCCGAAGTGGCGTGCGGTGATGCGGTGTGCCCACGAAATCGGGAGAATCGCATGTCGGTACGTGCTGCAACCGCTTCAGGGGCGGCGCTGGTCTGGGGCCGCGAGGCCCAGGGGCAGAACACCGTCCCCGCCGCGGCCGGGACCGGGGTCACGGCCGTCGCGGCCGGCAGCCGTCACAGCTTGGCGCTGAAGAACGGGGCGGTGCTCGCCTGGGGCTTGAACGACTACCAGCAGACCGCCGTTCCGGCGATCGCCGGCTCCGGGGTGCGCGCCGTCGCCGCCGGCGAGTTCCACAGCCTGGCGCTGAGGGCCGGAGTGGCGCTGGCCTGGGGTGACAACAGCAAGAAGCAGTGCAGCGTACCGGCGGCGGCCACCGCAGGGGTCATCGCGATCGCCGCCGGCCAGTTCCACAACCTGGCGGTGACGATCAGCGGATCCACCGGCTCGGTGGTCGCCTGGGGTGACAACAGCAAGGGGCAGACCACCGTGCCGGCAGCGGCCTCGTCAGGGGTCACCGCCGTCGCCGCCGGCTACGGCCACAGCCTCGCCGTCAAGGGTGGTGCGGTGCTCGCGTGGGGCGACAAC
>NZ_JBFAAX010000245.1:0-8383 GCF_040639995.1 Actinosynnema sp. NPDC023658
CTCGGGACGGCGCGTCCACCGCCGCCCCGACCTGAACGACCCCCACGACGGCGCCCGCATCACCGACGCCGGCCGCGTCCGCGCGACGGTCCCCACCATCACGGCGCTCGTGGACGCGGGCGCCCGCGTCCTGGTCGCCGCGCACCAGGGCCGCCCCAATGGCGAGCCCGACCCCAAGTTCTCCCTCGCCCCCGTCGCCGTGCGGCTCGGTGAGCTGCTCGGCCAGCCGGTCGAGATCGGCACCGAGGCGGCCGGCGACGGCACCGTGGTGCTGCTGGAGAACATCCGCTTCGACGCCCGCGAGACCAGCAAGGACGACGCCGAGCGCGCCGCCCTGGCCGACGAGCTGGCCGCCAAGGCCGACGCGTTCGTCTCCGACGGCTTCGGCGTCGTGCACCGCAAGCAGGCCTCCGTCTACGACGTGGCCCAGAAGCTCCCGCACTACGCGGGCGGCCTCGTGCTGGCCGAGGTCGAGGTGCTGCGCAAGCTCACCGACGACCTCCAGCGCCCGTACGTCGTGGTGCTCGGCGGCGCGAAGGTCTCCGACAAGCTCGGCGTCATCGCGAACCTGCTCACCAAGGTCGACCGGCTCCTCATCGGCGGCGGCATGGCCTACACCTTCCTCAAGGCCCAGGGCCACGAGGTCGGCGGCTCGCTGCTCCAGGAGGACCAGCTCGACCAGGTCCGCGGCTTCCTCACCGAAGCCGAGGAGCGCGGCGTGGAACTCGTCCTCCCCGTCGACGTGCTCGCCGCCGTCGACTTCGCGCCCGACGCCGCCTACGAGGTCGTGGCCACCGACGCCATCCCCGCCGACCGGCAGGGCCTGGACATCGGCCCCGCCACCCGCGAGCTGTTCGCGTCCAAGCTGGCCGACGCCCAGACCGTGTTCTGGAACGGCCCGATGGGCGTGTTCGAGTTCGAGGCCTTCTCCGGCGGCACCCGCGCGGTGGCCGAGGCGCTGGTCAAGAGCGACGCGTTCACCGTGGTCGGCGGCGGCGACTCGGCCGCGGCCGTGCGCGCCCTCGGCCTGCCCGAGGACGGGTTCTCGCACATCTCCACCGGCGGTGGGGCGTCCCTGGAGTACCTCGAGGGCAAGAAGCTGCCCGGCGTGTCTGTGTTGGAGGCGTGATGGCCCAGCGTCAGCCCCTCATCGCGGGCAACTGGAAGATGAACCTCAACCACCTCGAGGCCATCGCCCTGGTGCAGAAGATCGCCTTCTCCCTCCCGGAGAAGTACTTCGCCAAGGTCGAGGTGGCGGTCCTGCCGCCGTTCGTCGACATCCGCTCCATCCAGACCCTCGTCGACGGCGACAAGCTGCTGCTCAAGTACGGCGCGCAGGACCTGTCCCCGCACGACTCGGGCGCCTACACCGGCGACGTGTCCGGCCCGATGCTCGCCAAGCTCGGCTGCTCCTACGTCACCGTGGGCCACTCCGAGCGCCGCGAGTACCACGGCGAGGACGACGCCACGGTCAACAAGAAGGTCAAGGCGGCCCTCAAGCACGGCGTCACGCCCATCTTCTGCCTCGGTGAACAGGTCGACGTCCGCGAGGCCAACGGCCACGTCGAGCACTGCACCGCCCAGCTCGTCGCGGGCCTCAAGGGCCTCACCGCCGAGCAGGTGCGGGACGTGGTCATCGCCTACGAACCGGTGTGGGCGATCGGCACCGGCAAGGTCGCCTCGTCGGCCGACGCGCAGGAGGTGTGCGCCGCCCTCAGGGTCAAGCTCGCGGAGCTCTACGGCGAGGACGTCGCTTCGGCCGTTCGAGTGCTTTACGGCGGGTCCGTCAAGTCCGGCAACATCGCGGAGTTGATCTCCCAGAAGGACGTCGACGGGGCTCTTGTCGGTGGTGCGAGCCTGGATGCGGACGAGTTCGCCAAGCTGTGCGCCCTCGCCGCGGGTGGCCCTCTACCCTGAGCTGATTGACACGCACTCCCACCGCGGTGGTCCACGGTCGGCAGTCGACCGGGTACTCTGTGGCGTCACCTGCCTGACAGCGAGGAAGAAATGATCCTGTTCCTTCAGATCCTGTTGCTCATCTCCAGCGTGCTGCTGATCCTGCTCGTGCTGCTGCACCGCGGGCGTGGTGGCGGTCTGTCCTCGTTGTTCGGCGGCGGCATGCAGTCGAGCCTGTCCGGTTCCAGCGTGGTCGAGAAGAACCTCGACCGGCTGACGTTGTTCGTCGGCTCGGTCTGGGTGATCGCCATCGTGGGCATCGGGCTGCTGATGAAGGTCAACTGACACAGGTCGGCGGGCGCCGACGGCGTCGGCCGACGCGGACACAGGGAAACCACGTGGTGGGGGTGTGAGGGTCGATGGCTGGTGGTAACGCGATTCGCGGTACCCGCGTCGGCGCAGGCCCGATGGGCGAATCGGAGCGCGGCGAGTCCGCGCCCCGACGTCGGGTGTCGTACTGGTGCGCGAACGCGCACGAGTCTCGGCCGTCGTTCGCGGTCGAAGCCGAGATCCCGGAGAACTGGGACTGCCCCCGGTGCGGTCTTCCGGCGGGGCGCGACGAGCAGGCACCCCCTGCTCCGCCGCGCAACGAGCCGTACAAGACGCACCTGGCGTACGTGAAGGAGCGGCGCTCCGACGCGGACGGCGAGGCGATCCTCGAAGAGGCGCTCACCAAGCTGCGCAAGCAGCGCGAAGAGCCCTAGTCAGCTCGGACGAACCACACGACGGCCCCCGCGGGAACCCTGCGGGGGCCGTCGTGCACCTGCTCCAGTGCTCGTTCGGCGGTCGATGGGGTCAGGCCCGGCTGGACGGGGGTCAGGTCGGCCCGGCGGGGTCAGGACCGCTCGGCGGGGTCAGGCCTGCTTGGTGAACAGGCCCGCGAACTGGCGCCGGACCAGCACCGCACCCACCAGCAGGAAGAACACCAGCACCACCAGCGTGGACGTCGTGCCACCGGTCGAGCTGGTCAACGCCACGTCCACGCTGCCCACCAGCACCACACCGCAGTCCGCGCGGATCACGTGCCGACCCGGCTGGATCGTGGTGAACTCGACCCGCGTGCTGAACGTGCCCGCCCCGTCCGCCTTCGCCGTGCCGACGTCCTCACCCAGCGAACTCAGCCGCACCGACGACCCCGGGTCGCACCCCGTGCCGGTCGCCGTCAACGGGTCACCCGGCTGGATGTTGTCCTTGTCCAACGTCAGCGCACCGTCACCGTCGAACGGCGTCGTCGTGACCACCGCGGGCGGCGCCGAACTGGCGGACGTCGTCGTCGTGGTCGTCGTCGTAGTGGTGGTGGCCGTCGTAGTGGTGGTCGTGGTGACCTGAGGACGCGTGGTCGTCGCGACCACCGGGGGAGCGGTCGTCGTCGTCACCGGCGGCGCGGTGGTCGTCGTGACCGGCGGCGCCGTCACCGTGAAGCCGTCCGACGGGTTCGACGACGCCGCGCACAACGGCCGCACCGTCACCCGGTGACCACCCACGGCCGCACCCGACGGCACCGACCCCGACCCCGAACCGGCCCCGCGCCCCGCGTGCCTGCCGCCGCCGACCACCAGCCGACCGTCCCACAGGACCTGCACCCCGTAGTCCTGGCAGTCCGGATCCAGGTACACACCGGACCAGCTCACCGTGAACGAGGTCCCCACCGGACCCGAATCCGGGCTCACCGTCGCCACCGCCTGCTGCTGCGCCGATACCGGTGCCGCCACAAGCACCGTAACGCCACCCACCAGGGCACCGAGTAGAGCTAATGTTCCTGCCGATCGCATGCCGACTCCCGGACCAGTCCGCTACCCACCGATGAGGTGCCCTTGTGAGACGCATTATGAGCAGCGTCGGTTTACTGCTCCTGTGCGGGATCTTCCTCGGCGTCGCCCCCGCCCACGCCACCGGGGACACGGTCACCATCGACGCCACAGTGGACGGCACCCCGGTCGGTGACGACCGGCTGCTGCTGGACCCGTCCGGCTCCTCCCGCTTCCTCGTCACCGTCCACAACGGAACCGACACCGTCCGGCACGTCAAGACCATCCGCCTGTCCGGCACCGCGCTCGCGCTGACCTTCTTCTCCTACGACACGACCGTGCCGTTCGACGTGCCCGCCAAGCAGAGCGTCACCCGCGGCTTCGTCCTCGACCTCGGCCAGCTCGGCGCCCAGGCGACCGGCCTGCTGCCCACCGACCTCGAAGTGCTCGACACCAACCGCGACGTGATCGCCGCGATCGGCACCACCGGCGACGTCCGCGGATCCCTCTGGTCGGTGTACGGGGTGTTCGGGCTCGCCGTGTTCGGCCTGACCGTGCTGGCGTGGGCGGGAGCGCTCTTCGCCCTGGCCCGCCGCCGACTGCCCGCGAACCGGTGGCAACGCGCGATGCGGTTCCTGCCCGCCGGCGTCGGCACCGGACTCGTCGCCGTCATCTCCCTGTCCGTGCTGCGGGTCGTCGCACCGTCACCCGCCGCCGAGATCCCGTTCATCCTCGGCGCCGCGGCCGCCGCGTTCGCCCTGGGCTACCTCACCCCGCACCCGGACGCCGACGACCTGCCCCTCGGCCCCGGCGGCCACTCGACCACCGGTCGTTCCGCAACCGACCACTCCGCGACCACCCGCACCTCCGCAACGGTCCACGCCGACCCCGAGGCCACCCAGCGCATCACCCGACCGCTGCCCGGCGGTGCGGCGTGACGGTGTCGGCGAACGTCGTCGCGGCCCTGCCGCAGTACGACCTCGGCGCGGAAGTCGGACGCGGCGGCATGGGCGTCGTCTACGCCGCCGTGCACCGGCCGCTCGGACGTGCCGTCGCGGTCAAGCGCCTGCCCGGCGTGCTCGCCTCGGACGAGCGCATGAGCGCCCGGTTCGCGCACGAGGCGCGGCTGCTGGCGCGACTCGACCACCCGCACATCGTGCCCGTGTACGACTACGTCCAGGACCGCGGCGAGCACCTGCTGGTGATGGAGAAGCTCGACGGCGGCACGGTGTGGTCGAAGTTCACCGGCCCCGGCCTCACTCCGGCGCAGACGTGCGCCCTCGGGCTCGCCATGCTGTCCGGCCTGCACGCAGCCCACGGCGCCGGGGTGCTGCACCTCGACGTGAAGCCGAAGAACCTCCTGTTCACCGCGGGCGGGGTGCTCAAGGTCGCGGATTTCGGCATCTCGCAGGTCGTGAGCGAGGGTGCGACGCTCGTGACGCACGGCGGGCAGGTGCTCGGCACACCGGCCTACCTGTCGCCCGAACAGGCCCTGGGCAACCCCCTCAGCCCGGCCGCCGACGTCTACGGCGCCGCGACCGTGCTGTACGAGCTGCTCAGCGGCAGGCTGCCGTTCGACAGCGGCGGCGGCGCGCTGGCCATGATCCAACGGCACGTCTACCACCAACCCCGCCCGCTGGTCGAGGTGCCGAACCCCCTGGCCCGCGTGATCATGCGAGGGATCGAACGCGACCCCCGCGCCCGCTACCGCAACGCCGAGACCTTCGCCGTGGACCTGGCGACCGCCGCCGCCGAAACCTTCGGCCGCGACTGGCTGCTGCAACTGGACATCCCGGTCCACCTGACCCCACAGGTAGCCGCCGCCACCCGCCCCAGCACCGCCACCACCCTCTCCTCGTCCCCCACCCTCACCCAACCTCCGTTCCCGGGCCCACCCTCGGTCTCACCCCACGGCCCGGCCTCGCACTCCGCATCCAGCCATCCCTCGTGGCCCACCCCATCCGCGACCGGCGGCACCCCCTCCACCTCCCACGGCCCCCTGCCTACCTCCCCCACCTCTCACGGCGCGCTGCCGCCTGCTCCCACCTCTCCCGGCGCACTGACGTCCGCTTCCACTTCTCACGGCGCGCTGAACATCCCCGTACGCGCCACCCTCGTAGATCCCCCACCAACACCCGCCCAACTGGGCGCCCAAACTCTGGTCCCCGCGTCCCAACTTCTCTCCGAGCCCCAACCCCGCTCCGAACCGAAACCGGCCCGGTGGCCGGCCCTGGCGGCCGCGACGGCGGCAGCGCTGATGATCGCCGTGCCACTGGCCACCCCCGGCCGCGACCTACCGGTGCTCACGGCCGACCTGAGCAAACCCGTACCCGTGGGCACCGGCGACCCCGCAACGGCCCGACTCGCGATCACCGCGGCCGGCATCACGCTGGCCGACGTACCGGCCTCCACCAATCCCGCCGCCGCCTCGGACGCCACCACGCCGAACCCGGCCGACACGAACCCCAAACCGGGCGGCTCCGGCGATCCCGCCAACCCCGCCGCCTCCCCGTTGACGTTCGAGCTGCCGGGCGCGAGCCGCTGGGTCGTGGGCGGCGCGGCGGTGGCCACGGTGACGTCCGGCGGCCAGTCCGCCGACTACTCCCTCCAGCCACTCACCCACCCGCTGATCAGCATCATGGGCGCGGGGAGCGCGGTGCTGCTGCTGTTCACGCTCGCCTACCTCGAGTCGATCCTGCGATCCCTGCGGCGGCGTCAGGCGGGCACGGCGGCGGTCGTCGCGGCGGCTCCGTTGGGGTTCGGGCTCGGCGTGGCGGTGTGGCTCCTGCCGTCCGTGCTGCTGCGCCACACGCCCGACCTGTGGCCGGCGCTCGTGTGCGGCGGGCTGGGCGTGGTCGCGGCCGTCTGCACCGCTGCGGCTACCCGGCGGTCCGCTCTCCGCTGATCCTTCACCATCCGTGAGCTCCGCTGATCCCGCCGAACTCCGCTGATCCCGCTGGACTCCGCCGGGTCCGCTGGCCTGCGCTGGGCAGAGGGTGGTCCCAGAGGCTCAAGGGCTCAGGGGTGGTCCGAGGTGCGGTGGGAGGGACGGGTGGTGGAGGGATGAGCGGTCACTGACACGGGGTGGTGGGGGGTGAGGGGAGATGGGGGTGGTTGGTCGGCGGTCCTCGTTGTTTCAACCGACGTTTGACGGCCAGGATAACGGCGTTTCGGTTGATTGCGGGGGCACGATCACTCGATGGTGTGACGCGGGCGGTTAGGGTTGGAGGCCCCTGACCAGGGGGAACGTTACCCGCACGGCGTAGCCCCCGCCGTCCGTCGGGCCGGCTTGCAGTTCACCGTCCAGCAATGCCGCGCGCTCCCGCAGCCCCACCAGGCCGTGCCCGCCACTGGGCAGCGGCCCGCCGTCGAACGAGCCCTCCGGCGGGTCGTTGCGCACCTCCACCAGCAGCTGCTCGGCGTCGGCCACCACGAGCACCGACGTCGGCGCCCCGCCCGCGTGCTTGCGGACGTTCGTCAACGCCTCCTGCACCGTCCGGTACACCGCGCCGGACACCGGGGCCGGCAGGTCGGCCACCGGGCCCTGCACGGTCAACGTCGCGGGAATCCCGGCGGTGCTCACCAGTTGCGGCAGGTCTTCGACGCGCGGTTGTGGCGAGTCGTCGCCGCTAGTGGTCCGCAGCACGCTCACCAGCTGCCGCAGCTCGTCCAACGTCCGGGTGCTCAGCATCCGGATGGTCCCGGCGACCTGCTTGGCGTCCGGATCGGCCGCGGCCATCCGGAGGGCGCCCGCCTGCATCGCGATCAGGCTCACCTGGTGCGACACGACGTCGTGCATCTCGCGCGCCAGCCGCGCCCGCTCGTCCGCCCGCACGGCGTGCGAGTGCAGCAGCCGCTCCCGCTCGCGGCTCGCCGCCAGCTCCGCGATCCGCGCCGACAGCTCCTCCCGCGCGTGCGCGAGCAACCCGATGGCGATCGGCATCCCGGCGACGATGCACCCGTAGATGGCGTTGTGGACGTGCGTCTTCCACTCGGTCGTCACGAACTCGCCCGGCGGCCACGGGAAGAACCGGCTCAGCCACACCAGCGCCGCGGCGACGCACGTCTGCTTCGTCAGCAGCTTCTGCCGCGCCAACGTGCCCAGCGAGATCATCGCCGCCAGCTGCGCCCACCCGGCCAGGAACCCCGGCACGGTGATCAGCACGACCAGGAACGGAAAGCGCCGCCGCAACGCCACGGCCGCCACGGCGATGACTGACAGCACGTAGTTGTACGGCTCGGCCTCGGGCACGACCCGCAGCCACACGTCCAGCGCCGCGATGCCGACGGCCGCCGCGTCGAACCCCAGCTGCCGGTGCTCGCGCAGCCACCGCCCGAACGCCCCGAGGAGGGCAGCACGCCGCACCCGTTCGGTCGGGACGCCGTTGACCCGGCCGCTCGGCAGCCTTTCGACAGCGTTGCCGGCCAGGGTCCGACCTCCTGTGTCAGCTGTCCGCCGGTCCTCACCGTACTGCGCTGTCATCACGCTTGGCATGACCCGCCTTCCCGCCCCCGACGTCCCCGCTCGTCCTGCTCACCCTTCGAGATGCTGTGATTACCCGAACGGGACGTCCGGTGGCGCACAAAATTGCGAGCGCGAACGTCCGGTGAGCGGACATCGTGCGTGAACACCGCCGCCGAGTGCTGCACATCACGCCCCGAGACGCCGCTGCCGCCGT